>CANQZL010000141.1 GCA_947628325.1 uncultured Bacilli bacterium | reverse complement strand
TGCATATCAATATAGTGCCGTAGAAATGGCATATGTTGCTAGTAATATAGATGAATATATTATTCCAGAAAATCAAAAGGCTTGTCAGTTACTTTGGAGTAAAAATATATTTACAGTAATGTGTAATAATTATGATAATGATGAATCTTGGATTACTTTGGGAGAACTAGATGAAGATAATCAAAAAATATTTGAAGAAATGGCTAAAATAGATTCGCATTTTGGACCTACTTGGGGTGGACGAGGATTAAAGGTTAGTATAAAACCTGTTCCAGGAGCTGATGCTTATAGTGAGTTTGCTAAATTAATAAATTTATTTGCAATGCAAGATGTTCAAAAAGAAGGATATATGGATAAAGAAGAATTTTTAACATATTGCTGTGATTGTTATAAGATGGTTCCTAATCCAGATTATAAAGTTCCTAAAATGCCAGTAGATACAGATTATCCAGATAAAGCTACATATTTAAAAGCTTTTGATGATTATATTAATCACATTGGTATGCCTCATAGAATAAGAGAATTTGATGAAAGTAAAATGACTAAGTCATTTACTGAATATTTAAAAGAAAGTCCATATGCTAACTTTTATGATGAGGATAATGAACGTATTTATTATAATGATTTTTACTATAAGGCTCATTTAGAATATAAAAAGAAAGTTAAAATACCTAAATTTTAGGTATTTTTATTTTTAATTATGATATACTTATTATAGAGTAGGGGTGCATAAGATGAATTATAATGATAAGAATCAAAAAGGATTGCTAATTATTGTTATAATATTATTATGTCTTTTATTTTTGATACTTGGTTGGTATTTCTTATTTAAAAAAAATGACAATAAAAATTTAAATAATTCTGATATTAATGAAGTGATTAAAAAAGAAGTTGAAGCACCTGCTATAGAAAATGTAGAAATTGATAAAGTAAAAGCTAATGAAGAACTAAAGAAATTGTCTTTAATGTTAGAATATGCTAATTTAACTAATGATACAAAACTTATTGGTGATGATAAATTAAATAATAATGAATTATTAGATTTAACAACTAAATTAAGGTTTACTTTTTATGAGATTGTTACTAATCAATTAGATAATAATAAAGTAATTGCTAATGTTTCACCTAATGGAGAACAAGTTATAGGAATGTATGCAGTTGATTTAACATATTTTAATGAATATTATAATAATTTATTTGGTGAAGTACTAAAAGATAATATAGACTATTTAGTAATTAGAAGTGATGCTACTGTAATAAATAATTATATTTATGCAAGTATACCTAGTATATGGGAAAAACAACAAACGGCTTTAAAAATTAATAATATTACCAAAGAAGATAATATTTATACATTAGAAATAGATGCTTTATATTTTGAAGATATTAATGATGTTTTATATAATGAAGAAGTAAAAAAATACTTTGATACAGAAACTATTACATATAATGAAAATTTAGTTGACTATAAAATAAAAATTAAATATGAGATAATAAATCAAAAATATATTGTAAAATCAATAGTGGCTTTTTAAAAGCTACTTTTTTTTGTATTTTCTTTATGTTATAATTATTTTGGAATAATAAGAGGTGTTGTTATGACTGATAGGGATATTAACATAAGAAGTGTTTTATTTTTAGTTATAGGAATACTATTAATTTTCTCTTTAATTATTTGTGTATATATAGTAAATGGAGAAAAGGATTTAGTAAAAACTGAAGCTGATGTCATAGATGTAAAAAAAGATAGTGAAGGTACTGGGAAAAATGATGTAACAGTTGTATATAATGTTGATGGGACATCATATGAGTATAATTTTTATTATAAGGATGATATTAGTGTAGATGATAAGTTACCTATTTATTATCATGAAGAGAATGTAACATCTGTACAAACTTTTAAAACTAGTAAAATAATATTTATTTCTCCTATTATAGGATTGGTATTATGTTCTTTAGGAATTTATGAAATGTTTAAAAATAATAAATTATTTGTTAAAAACAAGAAGGAAATTAATATTAGTAATACTGATAATTTAGATAATGTTTCTAATATTTTACAAGCTCAAATAAATAGTTTGAAGATGGAGGAGGTTTCTTCAATAGAAGTACCTTCTGATAGTGAAGTAAATAATTTTGATAATAAGGAATCTTCTAGTGATACTGATAATGTTATTGATCAAGATGAGTTACCTATGATAAAAAGTGATAATAATGAAGATGAAATAAAAACTTCTAGTATTAATGATTCTATGCCAAAAATTGAAAACGATACTGAAGATGTTGTTTCAAAGGTTAAACATGATGCTAGTGGTAAAACAACTGAAGAACTTAAAGAAGTAATTAAAGAAGTTTTAAAAGAGGTAATTAAAGAAGTTAATATTGAAAAAGAAGAGCCTAAAAAAGTAGAACAGCAAAAAATTATACCAAATTACTTTTATATTTCTGGAACATCATTAGTATATGAAGAATTAGGTAAAAAAGCTAAAGAAATTAATTTAAAGGATATAAAAAGGGTTGTTAGAACAATAAATAGTGCTGGAAATGTCGTTAAGTTAGTTGTATCTAGTGATGAAGTTAAATGTGTTTTAACAAACATGAAAAATATTGATTTAGAGCAAGTAGCTAATTTATTACATAATAAAATGCGTACAATAGATGATACATTTAAGGAAATAATAGAACGCAAAGAGTACTAATTCATGAGGTGAATATGAAAAAAATAATTGTATTTTTATTAGTTATAATAATGATTGTAGTTGTTGTCTTTGTTGGAGTTAATTATATTAATACAGATAGTTCTAGTAAGAATATTTTTGGGAAAAAAGAATATAAGTCTTATTCTTCAGGAGATATAATTAATTTTGCTGATGATTCATGGTATGTTATGTATGACTCTGATAATAAAACTGATTATGTTACTGCTATTAGAACAGAAACTATGTATTTAGATGAAGAAAATATTACTAAGGCAATTGATACAGTTTATGAAATAAGTGATTTAAATAATTATTTTAAAAATACTTTAGTAAAGACTTATGGAGAAGACAAATTAAAAGAAATACATGGATATAAGATAAGATTATTTGATAAAGATGATTTTGATTCTTTAACAACTTATGAATATGATGAAAAGAATGATGAATATAAAATAACTAGTTGTCCGGATTTTATTTGTTTACCATTAAGTTTTTATGCAACAATGATTAGTACTAGTACAGAGAAAGAATTTGTTGATACTTATTATAACGCTGATGATATTGAAGATTTAAATTATGATGATTATACTTTACATTTAAAGTATTATAATTTACAATCAGTTTACGAAACAGCTCAATTGGCTAGTTTAGTAAATGATGCTTCTTTATATATTAGACCTGTAATTAATATTTATAAGGATAATATTGAAGAATAGGAATGGAAGAATAGTAGTATGAATAATAAAAAAAGAAAATTAAAAAAAATTAGTATATTATTATTTACTATTGGATTAATTTTTTATATATTGGGATTTGTATTATTATTTAGTTCATCTTTAAGTACTACTAAATTCAGTCAAATGATTTTTAATAAGTTATGTTTAAATAGTACTTCTTTAAAAATTATGAAAATAATTGGAGCAGTACTATTTTTTATAGGTTTTATAATTTTTATGATTGCTATTATTTTATTATATAGAACTAATGAAATAAAAGAAAATAATATTAATTTAATTATTGAAGGTAAAGCAGATGTAATAACTTTAATTTTTATGATATATGTAATGGTTTTTATGTTAGTTATTTGTTTAATTGCTAATGAATTAATTGGAGCTTTATTATTTGGAATTACGATAATTATTCAAAGTGTTTTAAATTCAATATTAATTAAATATTATAGTAAAAAAAGGTAAATGATATG
>CANQZL010000140.1 GCA_947628325.1 uncultured Bacilli bacterium | reverse complement strand
CTTTACTAGTGAAGTTGATTTAACAACTAAAAGTGAACAAGAAGTAAAAAGAATTCTCTGGAATAAAGAAATGATAAGTCAAGAAGCTACACAATATTTAAAAAACTTACCATTTTGTTATGAATTTTATATAAGTGGCAGATTAGTTAGAATATTCCATTCAAATCCTCTTGATACAAAACAATTTATTGGTAATATAGATTCTTTTGAAAACTACTACAAATTATTTTTACCTAGTGATAAAACTATATCTCAAGAAAAGGCTGATTTAGTTGTATATGGTCATATACATGTTCCTTATATGCAAAAACTATATAATAGAATTATTATAAATGCTGGTTCAGTTGGTAATTCAATTGATACATATAGAAATGATGATAGAGATGGTGATATTAGAAATACAAGAGTTGCTTCTTATTGTATACTATCAGGAATACTAGATTCTAAAGACTATAATGATAATTTATCTTATGAAATAGTAAATTTAAATTATGACTTTGAAAAAGAATTATTAGATAATAAAAATAATATAGAACCAGAATCATATGAAAAAGAAATAAGATATGGGAAATATAGAGATATGAATAAAGTAAATAATATAAAAAAGGATATGGGTATAGATATTAATAAAATATAAAAAATTCAGTAAATATATACTGAACTTTTTTTAAGATGGTCGTTTTTATGTTTATTTTTTATTAATATTAAATTCATATAAATAAATATAGTCATTTAAAAATATATAGAAATTACCTTGTTTATTTTTTATTTTTTCATAATAAATAATATTTAAACTATTCTGATTAGCAATATCTATTAAATATTCTATATTTTCTACATAAATATATTTTAAATTATCTAAAGGAGGCAACTGATTCACTTTAATTATTAATCCTTTATACTCTTTTAAAAGATGATTAATATAGTTATTAAAAATATTCTTATTTTTAGATTTAGAGAAAGGTATTATTACTAAAAGAATTGATATTATAATTAAAATTATACCAATTATATAATATATATTATTGTTTGATGTTTTATTATCTAGAATTATTTTATTATTTGTTTCTTTTTCATAGTTTTCTTCGATATTAGTTATTAAACTTGTAAGAGGGATATTTAATTCAAGAGAATCAGTTTGTTCTTTAACATTATCTTGCGTGTCAATAGTATAAATAACATTTAAATATACTTTTAAAGTTGCATTAACAATAATTCCATAGTATTTTTCATAAGATTCAACAAGACTAATATATGAAGGGTATGGTAAGTCTATGTTCTCTATGATAGATAACTTTTTTACTTTAGATTCATTAATAATATCTTCTTTTAAGATATTTTCTTTTTCCCAAATTTCTTTATCTTCATTAAAATTATCCTTGATTGTAGCTACTACTTTGGCTTTTATGTTATATTTATAACTTTCTATAAAAGAATTTTTAGAATCAATTAAATATTTAAAATTAATATTAATAGATTCTATAGCATTAGATACATAATATTCATTTTTAAGAAGAGTTTCTTCAGAGTAAAAATTATTTGGTTTTAAATTAACTTTATAATTGGTATCTCTTTGAACTTGATAAATTAAATTATTACTAGATGTCTTATATCTACTTAAATAAAAATTTATAAATAATAAAAATATACCAATAACTAATAATATCAAAATAATTAATTTCTTTTTTATTTTATAACACCTCTTTTATTACTCAGTATTTAAATAAGTATTTAACCAAATAGTAGGATATCCAATATATTTTATATGAAATGTATATACTCCTACTATTTGATTTAATGAGACAATATCATCATCAACTGTATTATTACAATCTCCTTTTGTTACATAATAAATAAGATTATTTTTTTTAATTTTATCTACGATACGATGTGATATATAAATACCTTTATATTTATAAACAATAATTGAATTAATAGGAATTTCTTGTAATTCTTCCATATTATATTTTTTATATATAACAACATCACCTTTTTCATATAAAGGACTCATACTATTAGAGAGGATAGTAATAGGTTTATATTTAAATAAACCTAACATAAAGCTAATAAGAAAAGTAGCAAAAATTAGTGTAAATGCATAATATATTAATACAAAAGAATTTTTATATTTTTTTCTAAATACTTTTTTATCTTTTGTAAATATATATTTAAAAATAAAATATATTATCATATCTTTTAATAAACCTATAGATCCTATAGTAAACCAATCTAAATTAGGTAAAATTGGTAATAATAATATAAATAATTTTTCTAATACTATAATAATTATTTGTATAGGAGAATTGGTTTTAAAAGTTAAATATGTAAATAAAATATTACTCCCTATTAAAGGTAAAAAATATGCACAAAAATATTTAAATAATTCTTTTTTAAGAAATAAATTACTATATACTTGATAATAATTTAATTCACTAAAAATAAATAATAAAGTTATAATAAAAATTAAAAGTTTCTTCTTTTTATTATCTACTATTAAATAATATCTAAGTTCTTCAAGTCCGATAACTAAAATTAATTCAATAAAGATATTCTTTACTATCATTATAAAACTAAGATTATAAGGATTTTTAGAGAATCCAAATATAAACCCTAAATAAAAATATATTATGTTTATAATAAAAGACATTATAAAAGTATATTGAAATATCTTTTTATTTATTAAAGTTTTATAGTATCTATTTTCATGATAAAAGTTAATATAAATTAAAAATATAAACCAAAAAAAGGGATTTATTAAATTATAGTATAGGTTTTGTTTAATTGTTGATAAGATAATAGTTATAAACAAGTAAAAAATTAGAATAATTAATAGTATATATTTTTTATATTTCTTGTTTTTGAACATACTCAATAATTCCTGTTATAGTTTTTGTATTCACTTGAGGTATTTCTTCAGAATTTTTATTATAAGTAATAGTTATTTCAAATGATGTACTTTGTCCAACATCTAAATTCTTATCCACTTCTGTTGTTTTAAATAATATTTCACTAGAACCATTTACTTCATCAGCAAAAAATATAAAATTATTTAAAACAGCATCTATAGTTCCAGAATTAGTTATAGTTACCAAATATGTAATAAAATCTCCTGGCTCATTTAATTCAACATCAAATGTAATACTATTATTAGTAAAGTTTGGCATGATTAACTCTTTTTTTATTGAAGAATTTTTAACTTCTACATTAGATATTTTTACATCCCATTTTCCCACTATTTTTGCTGTACCTGTTATATCTAATTCAGTTGACAATAAAGAATATCCAACAGACATAATAAAAATTGCTATTAAAAAAGCACTAATTATTATAAATTTTAGTCCTCTCATAAAATTATCTCCTTTCATAATTTGAAAAAACATTCACACTAATTATGAAAGAATTTATATTAGTTTTACTATCTCCCCCTAATATAATATATGGCATTATATTTAATAATGTTACATTTTAAAATAAATAATGCAGACCTTTTTTATGTCTGCATTATTATAAACAATCAAATAATTTATTTGATACTTCAATTACTAAAGTTCTCTTGTAATATTTTAACAAGTGCACTATTACCTTTATTAGATAAGTGTGTCTTATCGACCATTAAATAATCTTCATTATTTTTTATTTCTTGATAAAAGTCAATTATAGTTACATTATTTTCATCAATATTACTTAAACTATTGTTACTTAAAGTTACAAAATATATTTCTCTTCCATCACATAATTTGATTAGTTCTTTATAATCTTTTGTTTGAAGATTCATAAATTTATCAAGAGCAAAAACTACTCTATTACTTAAATTATTTTCTTCAATAGCTTTCTTTAATTCATCTTTCAATGATTCAAATGTATAATCTTTATCTATAAAGAATTTATCTTCAGAAAATTTTTCATGAATATCATTAAAAGCATTAAATAA
>CANQZL010000139.1 GCA_947628325.1 uncultured Bacilli bacterium | reverse complement strand
ATAGCCATAAGTATCGTAAAAACACGATGTTCTTTATAAAACTTTTTTATTCTTTTCATTAGTATCCCACCTCTTTATAGGTATAATAATTATACTACATATTAAGTTTATAAGCAATTACTTAGAAATGAATTAGTTATATGTTTTAATGTATGATTATGTTTATAAAATTATAACATTTAAAAAAGTTATAGGGATTCTATAACTTCTTTTAATTTATCTTCATTCCAGATTTCTATACCTAATTTTAAGGCTTTATCATACTTACTACCTGGAGAATCACCAACTATTACAACATCAGTTTTTTTACTTACGGAATCAATAGCTGAACCATCATAACGTTCTATTAAAGCTTTTATTTCATCTCTAGTCATAAAACTAATAGTACCTGTTATAACAAATTTTTTATTAGATATTAATGGATTATTTAGAACTTTTTCTCCTTTATATTCCATATTTATGCCTATTTCTTTAAGATTATTAATTAATTGTTTATTTTTTTCATCTTTAAAGAATGAAACAACATTTTTAGCAAGTATATTACCTATGTCATTAATATTAGTTAGTTCTTCTTCGGTAGCTTTCATTAAATTATCAATATTATCATATTTTTTAGCTAATACTTTAGCTGTTTTAGCTCCAATACCAGGAATTCCTAAAGCAAATAATAAGCGTTCTAAAGAGTTAGATTTACTTGCTTCAATAGAAGTAATTAAGTTATCAACACTTTTATTACCAAATCCTTCTAGTTCAATAAGTTCTTCTTTTTTGTCTTTTAAGTTATATATATCTTCTATTTTAGTTATAATATTTAAATTATAAAAGTCTTCAATAATAGCATCTCCTAAGCCATCTATATTCATAGCTGGTCTTGAAGCATAGTGAACAAGTCCTTCTATTTTACGGGCTGGGCAATGTTCATTAGGACATAAATAATCTATTTGAGATGCTGATTTAACTAGTGGAGTATGACATATAGGACATTCATCTATCATTTCAAAGAATGATACATCTTTACGTCTTTCTAAAACAGGAGCAACAACTTCTGGTATAACATCACCGGCTTTGTGAATTATTACAAAATCTCCTATTCTTAAGTCTTTTTCTCGAATATATGATTCGTTATGTAGGGTTGCTCTTCTAATGGTACTACCTGCTACTTTAACTGGAGATAAGACAGCATTAGGAGTTATTTGACCAGTTCGACCTACAGTAAAAATTATATCTTCTAATTTAGTAACAACTTGTTCAGCAGGAAATTTGTAAGCTACTGCCCATCGCGGATATTTAGCAGTATTACCCATTAAACGTTGTCCTTTAATATCATTAAGTTTAATAACAATACCATCAATTTCATAAGGAAGATCTGGTCTTTTAATAGTCCATTCTTCAATAAATTTTTTTATTTCTTCAAAATTATGAACTTTTTTGGAATTATTGTTTATAGGTAAACCTAATTTAGCTAAAAGTTGTAATGTTTCATAGTGAGTATCTTCTGTAGTATTTGGGACATGGTATAAAACCATATCTAATTTTCTTTCTTTAGCTATCTTACTATCAAGTTGTCTAGCTGAACCAGCAGCAGCATTTCGAGGATTTTGAAAAGGCTCTTCACCATTAGCAATTCTCTTTTTGTTAGCTTCTTCAAAACTTTTTTTAGTCATGTAAATTTCGCCACGAACTTCTAAATCAATTGGTTCGGTTAGACGAATAGGTACATATTTAATGGTTTTAACATTATTAGTTATATCTTCACCAACTACACCATCACCTCTAGTTGCTGCTGATACTAATAAACCATTTTTGTAAGTTAGATTAACTCCTAAACCATCCATTTTTAATTCGCATACAAATTCAGGATTTTCTACTTCTTTTTCTACTCTATTAACAAATGCTTCTACTTCATCTTCATTAAAGACATCAGCTAAACTAAACATTGGTGTTCCATGAGTTATCTTATCAAATGAATCTAAGACTTTACTCCCTACACTACCGGTAGGTGATTCTGGTAATTTATATTGTGGATATTCATCTTCCAAACGGAATAATTCCATTAGTAAACTATCATATTCATTATCTGTCATACTTGGATTATCATGAAGAAAATAATCAACATTAGCTTTATTTAAAGTATCTACTAATTCTTTTATTCGTTCTTGTGGATTCATATATTACCTCCATAAATCTTTTGGATATTCGTTTTTATCTACTAATTCTTTTATAGATTTTTTTACAGACTCTTTGTCTTCTTTGTAAGTTACACCATACCAAGATGAATCAGTTTGTAAAACTTTTACTTTAGCATAACCTTCTTTATTAGCTTTATCTAATATATCGGGAATTAAGAATTCACATTTTTCTAAATTTTCAGCATTTGTTTTAAAGAATAATTCCATTTGTTCTTTTAGATAAGGGAATATAGTTTTATCAAAAGCTAGTAAATTCATTGATACTAAAGTATCTTCTGTAATTTCAAACGGTTTAGCTCCACTCAATGGAGTAGCAATGATACGATTTTCATTATTTTTTTCGATAGAACTTTCAGTTATTTTTTCTAAATTTCCATTTGTACTTTCAATTACGCCACGTTTTACTGAACCATTTTCAGTCATTGTATTAATTACTTTATAAGCTATAATACCATATTCTTTTTCTTTAGCGTTTTCTAAAAAATCTTTAGCTACCATAAAGGCATCACGACCATAAAAATCATCAGCATTGATTACTAGAAATGGCTCAGTTATGGCATCTTTAGCACTATAAATAGCTTGACCTGTTCCCCAAGGTTTAACTCTTGAATCAGGTATTTTTACAAAATCAGGAATATTTTCTAATTTTTGGAAAACGTATTCTGTTTTAATATGTGGTTCAACACGAGCTCCAATTGTTTCTTTAAATACTTCGTAATTTTCTTCTTTAATTATAAATACTACTTTAGAAAATCCAGCTTTGATACAATCAAAAATTGAATAATCGATAATAAATTCATCGTTTGGTCCCATAGGTTCAATTTGTTTTAATCCTCCAAAACGGCTACCCATTCCTGCAGCCATAATTAATAATTGCATATTTTTTTCCTCTTTCTTTTTTTATATTTTTTTAATACTTTTATGATTTTTCATTAATCTTCTAATACCAAAGTTTTTAGCAAAAGCTACTGTTATAAAATCTCCTTTACTTTCTATAACAACTCCTCTTCCGTAAATCGTATGCATAATTATATCGCCATCTTTAAATTCAACATCAATATTATTATTGTACAATTCTTCTTTATTTATTTGCTCTTCGGGCATCATTCTATCATTTACTATTTCTAATAAATCAGGATCTATTTCTTTAATGAAACGACTAGGTGGATAAATTACATCTTTACCATATAGCATTCGTCTTTTAGCATTTGAAATAAATAGTTTTTCCTTAGCTCTTGTAATTCCAACATAGCATAATCTTCGTTCTTCTTCAAGTCCTTCAGATTCTCCAAAGGAATTTTGATGAGGGAATATACCATCTTCTAAGCCTATTAAGAAGACGACGGCAAATTCTAAACCTTTAGCACTATGAATTGTCATTAATGTAACAACATCACCATCTTCTTGATGCTCTGTTATATCAGATATAAGACTAATTTCTTCTAAAAATTCTGGTAATGATACTGAACCTGTTCTTTCTTCGTAAGTTTTAGTAATTGATTTAAATTCTTCTAAGTTATCTAAACGTATATCACTTTCTAAAGTTTTATCATTTTCATATTCTTCTTTCATACCTGTTTCTTCAAGTATTAAATCAATTAATTCAGTTAATGATAAGTTTTCGGCTTCTTTTGTTAAATGTAATATTAATTCTTTAAAAAGTTGTTCCTTACCTTTACTTATTACATCGAATATTGAAGTACCTTTTTCTTGAGCTTCTTCAGCCAATTTATTTAAAGTAGCTTCTCC
>CANQZL010000138.1 GCA_947628325.1 uncultured Bacilli bacterium | reverse complement strand
TTTAATAATTTTTCAAACATATGTGTAACAACAGTTCCAACATTTTTAGTCATATAATCATTTGCTGATATATTTAATTTTGGGTATATAGTTTTATCAAAGAATACTCTATCATTAGATAAATTATATTGATAACTACGGATTATTCCTGTACTTCCGATAGCATCACACATATCGGCATCTGATACTATCATTCCTTCTAGTGTTATTGGTTTAATTCCTTTTAGTCTTTTTCTATAACCAATAGTTTTAATGGCATCTAATACTTGCTTCTTAGTCTTATTTGCAATAGAACATTGAGATAAAATTTTATTAGCATTTGTTAACTTTTCAGCATTTTCTATTCCAAATATTTTATAATCATCAACATCATGTAATAAGGCTATTAAAGTAACTATTTCTTTATTAGCATGTTCTATTTCAGCAAATTTTAAAGATAGTCTTAAAACTCTTTCAATATGATCTATCCCATGACCAGAATTATCTTTATCTAATAATGTAGATACTTGTTTTTTAATTTCTTCTATCATTTTAAGAATCTCCTTATATATTTCTATTTGATTATAGCATAAAGTATAGATACAAAATAAAAATTATATTTTTTAGGAAAAATTGTTTAAATAAAAAGGTTATGTTATAATGAATACCTGTTAGGGGAGATTATAATGGACATTAAAGACTTTTCAGCTGAAAATCGTGTAATTATTCATGGTATTATTGATTTTAATTTTGGGAGAAACCTAATTGAATTTAATATGAGAGGGCAAAATTTATCTTTAGATAGTAAAGATTATAAAAAAGAGGAACATGAATGGATTTTTACGAAGATTTTTTTGAAAACTGAATTATTAAAGAATCCTAAATTAGCAATTAAATTTATGATGTTTTGTTCACAGTTTTATCCAAAGTATGAATGGATGACGATGTATGATATAAATAATCCTTTAGAAACTGTACAAAAAGAATGCGAAAAATGTTTAGAGATTTTTGAAGCCGAAGATAGAAATTTAGTGGATGAATTAGAATTTGCTAAAGCAATGAGTTTTGGAAGTTGTATTACTGAGTTTATGGTAAGATATTTAGATTATTCTTTAGTAAAAGTCCAAAATCAAAAAATTATATATACTGCGCAAACTGATTGTGATAAGAAATTTTTTGATTATATAATGGAAGGATTTAGTTTACAAAGAGTAGGAAAAATAAAGTATGTTAAATTAAATGATGAAGAAAAAAAGAAATATCCTAATGGAGATGGATATTTTAAAATTTTACCTGTTTATCCAACACATAAATTAGATTATCCTATTGACGAGTGTATAGAATTAGCATCTAAATCTAATGGTGAAGAAAAAGGTCCTAAATTAACTTTTATAAATTTATAGACAATAACGTATTATGTTATTGTTTTTTTGGTTAAATTTTGTTGAAAAATAGAGCTTTATTACGTATAATTAATAGTGTATGGGTTTTATTTTGGAAAGAGGAAATAAAATGTTAGAATTAAAAAAAATTACAAAGGTTTATGATGTAGCGGGAATGAAGCAAAAAGCTTTAAATAAAATAGATATTAAATTTCGTCGTAATGAATTTGTTTCTATTTTAGGACAAAGTGGTAGTGGTAAAACAACTCTTTTAAATATTGTTGGTGGATTAGATGAGTATACTACTGGAGATTTAATTATAAATGGAAAATCTACTAAAGACTATAATGACCGTGATTGGGATACTTATCGTAACCATCGTGTAGGTTTTGTTTTCCAAAGCTACAATCTTATTCCTCATCAAACAGCTTTACAAAATGTTGAACTAGCTTTAACTTTATCTGGTGTAGGTAAAGAAGAAAGAAGAAAAAGAAGTATTGCTGTTTTAAAAAAAGTTGGCTTAGAAAAGCAAATGCATAAAAGACCTAACCAAATGTCTGGAGGTCAAATGCAAAGAATAGCTATTGCTCGTGCTTTAGTTAATGATCCTGACATATTACTTGCTGATGAACCAACTGGAGCTTTAGATTCTGAAACAAGTTTACAAGTTTTAGATTTACTTAAAGAAATAGCTAAAGATAAATTAGTTATTATGGTTACCCATAATCCAGAATTAGCTGTTAATTATTCAACAAGAATTGTTAAACTTTTAGATGGAGAAATAATTGATGACTCAAATCCTTTTGATGGAATAGAAAAAGAAGAGGAAGATACTTCAACAAATAAAAGTAAAAAAAGTAAAATGAGTTTCCCAACGGCCTTTTCATTAAGTTTAAATAATCTGATGACTAAAAAAGGTCGTACAATACTAACAGCATTTGCTGGTTCTATCGGAATAATAGGTATTGCTTTAATACTTTCTTTATCACATGGTATTCAAAAATATATTGATAAGACAGAAGAAGAAACTCTTAGTTCTTATCCATTAACAATTGAGAAAGAATCTGTTGATATGTCTTCTCTTATTACAACTATGATTGGAAATCAAGAACCAAAAGAATATAATGACGATAAAATACATTCTTTAAATATTATGGGAGATATGTTTACTAGTTTGACTCAAGAAGTAGAAACTAATGATTTAAAGACTTTTAAAGAGTATTTAGAAAGTGATAAGACAAATATTAAAGATTATACTTCATCTATTCAATATGCGTATAATGTTACTTTAAATATTTATAAAAATGATACGGAAAAGATATTACAAGTTAATCCAACTAAAGTATTTGATGCTATTGGAATGGGTACTTCTAATATATCAAATGTTTATAGTACATATATGTCTAATTATGATGTCTTTTATGAATTACTAAATAATGAAGATTTATTACATCAACAATTTGATTTAGTAGATGGTCATTGGCCAGAAAAATATAATGAAGTTGTCTTATTAGTAAATGAAAATAATGAAATATCAGATTATACTTTATATAGTTTAGGTATTTTAGATCAAGAGTATTTAAAAGAACAATTTGTTAATATGACTACGGGAAAAGAAGTTAAATTTGAAAATACTTCTTATACAAAAGATGAATTATTAAATCTATCATTTAAATTAGTTTTAAATACTGATTATTATGAGAAATCTAATGGTATTTGGATAGACAAATCAACTGATGAAAATTATATGAAGAAAGTATTAAAAGATGCCATAGATATTAAAGTAGTTGGTATTATAAGACCTAATGATGAAGCAGTTAGTGGGACACAAAGTCCTGGATTAATTGGATATACACATGAACTTATGGAAGAACTAATTAATAAAATAAATGAAGAAAAAATTGTTAAAGAACAATTAGAAAAGCCAGAAATAAATGTTTTTACAGGACGTGAATTTAGTACTAATAATACTTTTGATATTAATAGTTTATCTAAAGAACAATTAGCATACTTTCAAAGTTTATCACAAGAAGAATTAGCTGAATATATGCAGACATTCTCTAATAATATGACTTCTAGTTATGAAGAAAATTTAACCAAGTTAGGAATTGCTAATTTAGATAATCCTGATTATATCTATATCTATCCTAAAGATTTTGATTCTAAAGAAGAGATAGTTAATATTATTGATGAATACAATGAAGGTAAAGATGAAGAAGATCAAATTACTTATACTGACTTGGTTGGAATAATGATGAGTTCTGTATCAACAATAGTTAATGTTATTAGTAGTGTTTTAATAGCTTTTGTAGCAATTAGTTTAATAGTATCTTCAATAATGATTGCTGTTATTACCTATATTTCAGTTATTGAAAGAATTAAAGAAATAGGAATTTTAAGAGCTATTGGAGCTTCTAAAAAAGATATATCACGTGTATTTAATGCTGAAACTTTAATAGAAGGATTAACTGCTGGAGTACTAGGAATACTTGTTACAATACTTTTAAATATTCCAATAAATATAATTATTAAACATATTGTTAATATAAGTAATATCGCAGTATTACCTGTTGATGGAGCTATTATTTTAATAATTATAAGTGTTTTACT
>CANQZL010000137.1 GCA_947628325.1 uncultured Bacilli bacterium | reverse complement strand
AAACTAGAACGTACTTCTAGTTAATGTATATTACTACTCGAAGAATTTTCCGAGTTTCCTATCAATCTGGAGCAGATAGCGAGAATCGAACTCGTAACTTAAGCTTGGGAAGCTCATATTTTACCATTAAACTATATCTGCATTATATTTTTTATGAAAAAATCGAACTACGAAAGTTCGAAGAGAAATCAAATTTGGAGCAAGTGAGCGGAATCGAACCGCCATCTCAACCTTGGCAAGGTCGCATACTAACCGTTGTACTACACCTGCACATGTAATTAGATAATACCATTAAAATAATTAAAATTCAAGTATAAATTTAAAAAATAACGTTATTGTAAGTAAGATGTTTTATGTGATATAATAATACAAGTAAGAAGGGATTTACTTGAAAAAGAAGTTTAGTAATGTTTTTAAAAAAACTATAAGTTGTTTAAAAAAGATTCGTCGTAAAATATCAAAGTATCTATCAACTAATAGATTATTTTTAACATTCATTATTTTTTCAATGATTGAATCTGTCTTAATAAGAAATTATACTATAAAAAATGTTTATGATTACAAACCTTTTATATGTGATTTAGCTTTTCTTATTATAATAGGGTCATTTGGATACTTTATTAAACCGAAAAAACAATTTAATTATTATTTTATCTGGATGATAATAGTTACTGCAATATGCATAATTAATTCTATATATTATGTATTTTATACTTCCTTTGCGTCTTTTAGCCTTTTAGCTGCCTTAGGCTTAGTTGGTGAAGTAGGAGATTCCTTAATAGAAAAATTTAGGGTTATAGACTTTATTTATATTATATTTCCTGTATTATTTTTCTTGATACATACCCAGTTAAAAAAGGGAAGTTATTATCATTTTGTAGCTAAAATAGAACAAAGTAAAAAAATGTTTGTTTCAACTATTTTGATAGGAGTTATTACTTTAGCATTTACTCTTGTTAATATAGATGGTACTGATGTAAGTAGAATTGTTAAATTATGGAATAGAGAATATATTGTTCAGAGATTTGGAATTATTTTTTATCAAGGAAATGATTTAGTACAGAGTTTGATGCCTAAAATTAATTCTTTATTTGGTTATGATGAAGCTGTTAAAGAATTTAAAGATTTTTATAAACAAGAAGCTCTTACAAATGTTCATAAAGATAATAAGTATACTGGTGTTTTAGAAGGTATGAATATAATTTTTATTCATATGGAAAGTATTCAGAACTTCTTAGTAAATATGGAAGTTAATGGTGTAGAAATGACACCTACTTTAAATAAACTTACTAAAGAAGGATTATATTTTAATAACTTTTTTCCTCAAGTAAGTGTTGGAACTAGTAGTGATACTGAATTTACTTTAAATACATCATTAATGCCTGTTAGTAGTGGTATTGTATTTCAACAATATTATGATAGGGATTATGTTTCAATACCTAAATTGCTAAAAGAAAAAGGATATTATACGTTTAGTTCACATGGTAATTCTGCTTCAATGTGGATGAGACAATATATGCATCCTAATTTAGGGTATGAAGAAATGATTTTTAAAGATCAATTTGATATAGAGGATTATAGTCCTGTTAACTGGGTAGGATTAGGTATTACAGATGAAGATTTCTTTAGACAATTACAACCTAAATTAGAAAAAATTGAATCTGAACATGAACATTATATGGGAACACTAATTCAATTATCTAATCATTCTCCTTATGCTAACTTAGAAGAGAAAAAGCATCCTGAAAGATATGATGATTTTGGTAAATTAGATTTAACTAATACTTATACTATAGTTGATGAAAATACAGGAGAAAAAATTACTAAGACAGATGACTATTTACAAGGATTAGAACTAGGAAATTATTTAATAAGTGCTCACTATGCAGATATGGCATTAGGAACATTCTTTGAATATGTTGAAAATAGTCCTTATTATGAAAATACAGTCTTTGTTTTATATGGTGATCATGATGCTCGAATAAGAAAAGAAGATTATCAATATTATTATAATTATGATATTACTAATGGAAAAGTTTATGAAGAGGGCGATGAAAAATATGTAAATTACGATAGTTTCTCTCATGAAATTAATAAGAAGACTCCTTTAGTAATTTGGACAAAAAATAAAAGTGTTGCTAAAAAAATTAAAGGCGTAAATAATAATGTTATGGGAATGTATGATATTTTACCAACAATTGGTAATATGATGAATTTTGAAAGTAAATATGCTTTAGGACACGATATATTTGATATTAAGGAAAATAATGTTGTAATATTCCCTAATGGTAATTTTATTACTAATAAAGTTTATTATAATAATGCTTCTGGTAAATATGTTACAATTAATCAAGATAAAAATACTAATAATAGTGGAGTAAATAGTAGTGAGATTTTTGATGAAAATTATATTAGTAATTTAAAAGAATATACAGAAAAAAGATTAACTATTTCTAATGATTTAATAGTTCATGATTTGATTCTTAAAGAGGGAGATAATCTAAGTAAAGAGTTAGAAGAAGAAGGAGAAGGCTAATATGGTACGTAAAATAAAAACTGAACAAGAAAAAAGAAAGACTAGGAGAAAAGTTTTCATAATAATTGTAATACTACTTGTAATTTTAAGTGTTGCTGGATTATTAGTATGGAAATATGTTTTAAATCATGAAGATAAAAAAGAAATTGTTCCAGTTAAAATATTAGATACAATGGGAGATTATGATTATTCAATTAGTGATAGAGATACAAATTATTATAAAAGTGAGTTTGAAAATTTAAAGAAAATATTAAATGCAAGTGAGATTGATGAAGAAGCATATGCTACACAAGTAGCAAGAATGTTTACAATTGATTTATATACTATTAGTACTAAGGTAAACAAATATGATGTTGGTGGTAGTGAATATTTTCATAAAGATAAAAAAGATATGTTTGAGCAAAAAGTAATTGATACTTTATATTCAATAGTTTTAGATGATACTTATGGAGATAGAAAACAAGTATTACCTGAAATTAGTAGTGTTGAAACTATATCTACAGAAAAGACTACTTATGAAATTGGTGAACAACAAGTAGAGGGATATTTGGTTAAATTAAAAATGGCTTATACTGATACTAATGGATATGATAAAGAAGCTTCAGTTGTTGTATGTAAACAAGATGATAAAAAATGGAGTGTTGTAGATTTTCAACCTACTTTAAATCCTAAATATGAAAAGAACAATAGTAATTAAATGATATGAACCCCATTTCTTGGACAAAGAAATGGGGCTTTTAAATGAGTAAATTAAGTTATGATGATAAGATAAATATATATAACGATAGAAAAAAAGGGTTATCACTAAATTCAATATCAAAAAAATATGGGATAAGGCGAGAAGGAATAGAATATTTAATAAGACTAATAGATAAACATGGATTTGATGTATTAAGAACAAATAAAAATAAATACTATACTCCATATCAAAAAGAACAAATTATAAATAGAGTTTTAATTGGTAACGAAAGCATAAATTCAGTAGCAATTGATGAAAAACTTACTAGTAGAGGAATGTTACAAAATTGGATTAAAAAATATAAAGAAAATGGTTATAATATAGTTGAGAGAAAGCGAGGGCGAAGTCCAACTATGAAAGTAACCAAGAAAAAAGAAAATGAAACGGATAAAGAAAAGATAAAAAGATTAGAAGAAGAAAATTTATATTTAAAAGCGGAACTAGAATACTCAAAAAAATTGAGAGCCGTTGTTCAAGCAAGGAAGAATCAACAACAGAAGAAAAAGTAACTGTTGTAAACGAACTTCGGCTTACATATCCATTAAAGATTCTTCTAAAAGTATCAGGAATAGCTAAATCAGTATATTACTATACTTTAT
Organism: uncultured Bacilli bacterium; assembly: GCA_947628325.1. Classification (GTDB taxonomy): domain Bacteria; phylum Bacillota_I; class Bacilli_A; order RF39; family UBA660; genus Coprovivens. The sequence goes on along the minus strand of CANQZL010000137.1, from coordinate 101 downwards.
CTAAAATAGATAAAGATACTAAAAATAATGAAATAATAGAAAAAATAAAAGAAATATTTTTCTATCATAAAGAAAGATATGGATATAGAAGAATAACATTA
>CANQZL010000136.1 GCA_947628325.1 uncultured Bacilli bacterium | reverse complement strand
TATTTTATTAAATCACTAGTACAAAATAATTCTTTTTCTTGATAATCTAAATTATTTAAAATACTTTGAATATTTTGACAATTAAAATATTTATAGAATTCTTTATCTCTAAATTTAGGTATTAAAATATTCTTACTTTTCATTATCTTTGTTATATATAAGATATTATTATCTATATCATCATATAACTTTGTAATAATTCGCTTATCTTCTAATAATTTATTAGCAAAATCCATATCAGCATATATTAAAATTGTTGCTATAACATTAGAATTAGTATTATAAATATCATCTATATTATTTAAATAATAATTAATAGCATATTCATCAAGAATAAAATCACTTTCATTTAATAATTTATTTCTTAAATCTGGATTATCATATAAAAACTTACGATTACTTTGAGGAATATCTGCTATTAATAATTTCAAAGTATTCTTATCAATGTCATTACAATTACAAATAAATTTTTCTTTTTCTAAAGAAGTAAACTTTCCATTATTAAACATTTCATTTAAAAGATGATAATTATTCTTATTAATCTTAGAAAGTATTCTTGTACATAAAGATTTATCATCTAATATAACTTTCTTAAATAACTTATTATCAGCTTTTAATAAAATATTAATTGTTTCTAAATTATACTCTTTAATTCTTTCACATAAGTCTTTACGATTTACTAAAGGCAATGACTTTATAAAGACAGATATATTATGATTGTCTAAATTATTAAGTTGTTCTAATAAACTAGAATAATAATATTTATTATTTTTAGCTATATTAGTAATAACTTTTTTATCTAAAGTATCTAAGAATGGAACATAATATTCATTAAAGACATCTTTACTTTTTTCAATTAAATTTAATAAATAAGTTATAGGAAGACTATTTATAACATACTCATTCATATTATTTTCAATTATTTTATTTAATCCCTTATACTTTAAAATAGTATTTTTAACATCACCAATAGTATCTTTAAGTAAATGTAAGATTATTACTTCATTATCATTATTTTTTAAAATACTATTAATACTTTTCTTATTTAAATAATTAAAAATTTTATTTTCATAACTATAATCATTAGGTAACTTATTTAAATATATATTTAGAAATTCTTCATTACTTGCTAAATACTTAATATCTTGAAAATTATTAGTAAATTCATTTATTGTTTTAAAGTCATATAAACTAAATGCTGTTACTTCAGTTAACAATCTATTTATTGTTTCTTCTTTTAAAGCATTAAATCCTAAGCCCTTTGTTAATAAATAATTATCTATATCGACATCATTTCTTAGAATAAGGATTTCTTCTTTATTTAAATTAGCTAATATTTCTTCTATTGTAAATAGTTCATCACCTTTTAAAATACTATTTCTTATCTTATTAGAATTAGAAAGTAATACATAACGAGGTTTCTTACAATTAGAAGTTATCATAAGAATGGTAGATCCACTTATATTAGAAGAATCTAAAGCTTTAATAAATATTTTATCTTCTAATAATTCATCTAAGTATTCAGTTATTTCATATTTATTACATAAAAACATATATAGATATAACATTTCGCTAGTAAACTTATTATAATCTACTTTATTTTCAGTAAGATAACTATTAATATTTAGAATTATTTCTTTAGATTTTACTTCATCATTTTTATTAGAATCAAGTGATTTAAAGAAATTTTCTAATATATCCTTTTCTTTAACTTCCATCTTCATAACGTCAGCCCCTTATTCTTATATTATTATAACATCTTTATAATTAAAAAAAAAGAAAATTTAATTCTTATTCTTAATTGCATTATTTGCCATTTTAATTGCATCTTCTAAAGTTCCTGTACAAGCCATAAAACCACTAGAATGAACAAATCTGGCAGTCTTTATTTTAGATACTTTAACTAATTCTTCATCATGAAGACCATTGAAGTTTTCACTAAAATGACAAACTAATTCTTTTGATGTTGGAGAAATAGTTTTTGGTTTTATAGCATATCCTCCTCTATTAGAAGGAAGAATTATTACTTTAATTTCTTCTGCTTTAGGATTTTTAGAATTAAATATAGCTTCTTGATATGGCATATATTCATCTAATATTAAAATATTATCTTTAACTGTATCAATTAATTTTTCAATTTTCTTTAAAGCTACTATCTTAGCTTGTTCCTTTATTAATAAACGTTCAAATATTATATCAGCTATTTTTACAGCTTCTATAAAATCATCATCATTATCTTTATTTTCATTCCATGCATTATTAAATAAATCTATTATATTATCTAAATCTAAAAGAGAATATGAAGCTTTAATACTAGGAAATATTCCATTATCAATAGCATCTATTTGCATAACAAGTTTCTTATCTATAGCATCAAATAATAATTCTTTATCAGTTATTTTTCTTTTTTCTAAAAAATCTAGACCATATTCTTTCCATAGTAAACCAAAAGAACAATACTTTATCTTAGAATTATCCCTATATTTAGCATCTACTTGATGATGATCAAACTTACCAAAACCAATATCATATATTAAAGAATTATTAGAAGCTAAACTGCTATCATTAGTACGACATACTACAGGATTATCAACTATTTTAGATAAAAACATTGTAGCAAAAACATCATCAGGATGAAAAGTACTACTATGAGTAACTAAATTAGCTTCTTTAATATTCTTAGTTATTTTTAAATTCATTTTCTCTTTCTCCTTTTAGTAGTTGTGTATCTGGCTAATTTAGTTAACTCATATAACAAAACAGGTATTAAAGCAAAAGCTAAAGAGCCAAGATAATTATGTATTCCTATATTTCTTGTCTTAAAATAAGAACTATAATAAAAAATAAACGTTATACCAATACTTCCTAAGATATAAATTATTAATCTAAGACTTCTAAATACTTTAATAATATTTTTTAATAACATAGATTCACTTATATAAGATAATGTCATAAAGACATTAATATATATAAATATTAAGATAAACAAAGTATTAGCAAATTCAATACTACCACCTTGAGATAAAACATACATATAAGGTATAGTAAGAGTAAAAGAAATACAAAAAGAAATTATAATACTTATTAATACTTCTTGAGTACCAATAAAAACATTTAATGGTTTAGGATATCTTTTCATAATATCAGTATCATAACTCATCTTCTTATAAATAAATTCACTATTTAAAATAGTATATATCTTAAGTAATAAGACTAATAAAATATTATAAGTAATAGGAAACCCCATAAGACATAAAACAATAAAACTAAGTACTAAAGGCAAGTAAGTAGTTATATTATATTTAATAGTTCTAATATAATTATCATGAACACCCCTTGTATTATATATTTTATTATAAGCATCATCTAAGTCTTTAAATTCATAATAAGTTAAATCTTTATCTAAGTATTTATCTATTATCTTTTTATTAGTACTTCTTATTATTAAATTTTTTCTAAGTAAATTAGAATCTATTTCATCTTCATTAATTTGTTTAATCTTAGTATCTAATTCTTCTTTAGTAATTATAATAACATTTATACCTGCTTTATTAAATTTTCTAATATATTTAATATCAAAGATATTAGTAATTATAGTTTTAGTTCTATTTATCTTTTCTTCATCTTTAAAACTAGTATAGTATAAAGTATTTATTGATAAAGGAATTATTAAAAGTGATATAGATAAAGAATTAACTATAATAGTTATAGTTTCTTTAAAATTAGTTATTTCCTTAGTAATAAGACTTATTACTATATATATAATAAATATTAAAAAAGATAATAAGTATAATAAGATATTTAACTTCTTAGCTTTTTTTAATAATTCAGTCTTCTTTATATTAGAATGTCTTTTTATAATAATTATTTTTAATATAATAATTATTAATAATAGTAATCCTGATATAATTAAGTTTATATTACTAGTCATAATACCACCTTTTTTATTATAACAAAAAGGAGATAATATTTCTATTATCTCCAAGTACTATATTAGGTAAAATTAAGGAAGTAACTAATATAGTATA
>CANQZL010000135.1 GCA_947628325.1 uncultured Bacilli bacterium | reverse complement strand
GTACCAACATTATTTAATTCTAATAGAAATGGATATTTTTCAAAATCTATTTTTTTACTCAATTTAAATTTATTTAATGAATTACTTATTTCTACCTTTTCGTTTATAGTATTAGATTCATCTTCTTTATCAATCATTAAAAGTAAACGACTTACTTCAGCCGTAACTACTTCATCTTCATTATTTTCTAATAACACTCCATTAGCTATATTTTTAGCTTCTTGTATTTTTTTATCTAAATATTTACTTAAAGACTTATCAAATACATCATAAATACTTTTAGCCTTATCCTTTAAGTCTTTATATTCAGTAAAAAGATAATACAAAACTATTAAAATTATTATTATAAAAATATTATTAAAGATAAAGTTTGCTATTCCACTCATGCTATCACCCTATTTTTTCTTTATTATATCATAAATATTTTATTATCTAAATATCTTTAAAAAACTTAATGAAATCTTTTGGATATTTGGTTTCAAAATGGTAATCTTTGTTATTTATTTTTGTTTCAACTAAGTAAGCATGGAGTGCTAAACGATTTATTTCAGGCGATTTTTCGCCATATTTTTTATCTCCTATAATAGGATGCCCTATATCTGATAATTGTACTCTTATTTGATTTTTTCTACCTGTTTTAATATTTATTTTTAATAGAGAATATTTATTATTAGATTGTAATACTTCATATTCTGTAATGGCTAATTTACCATTTTTTGAGTCTTTTGTACTATAAACATTTAATGTATTACTCTCTTTTAAATATGACTTTAAAGTATCTTTATTTTTAGGCATTTTGCCTTTTACAATAGCTATATATTCTCTTTTAACAGATGACCAATTATTTTGTAATTTTTTCTTTATGTCCATATTTTTAGCTAAAAGGACAATTCCTGATGTATCTTTATCTAGTCTATGAACAATAAATACTTTATTTTTAGGATATTGTTTTTTTACATATTCACTAGCTTTATTGTAAAGAGTATTAGTTTCTCTTTTATCGGTGGCAATTGTTAATAAATTAGGTTCTTTATTTATAACAAGAATTTCTTTATCTTCATATATTATATCTAATTTTTTCATATTTACACCTCATTTAAATTATACTATATTTTTTATTTTTATTATCAAACAAAAAATCTACACATTTTTTATTGTGTAGATTTTTTTGATTCACTTTTAAGCTAGACTTTTTTTATTTATCAAATGTATGTTTTACTCTGTCTTTTTCTTCAGCTCTTTTACCATCGTTGAATCTTTCAACTGTTCCTACTAAATAGCCAGTAATTCTTCTGATTCTTTCGAATCCTACTCCTTCACCAACCATTTTTTTGCTTTCAACCTTAGTTTCAGCAACCTTTTCAATTTTTTCTGTTTTCATACCTTTTACCTCTTTCCTTCTATTTTATTTTTCTTTTAAACTTTTTAATAATTCTGCTGGGATTGGATCTCCCTCACGACGTCCACAACCTGGACAAACATCTTTTATTACTCCAACATATCCACATACTGGATCACGGTCAACTGGATGGTTGATTGCACCATAACCAATTCCTGCTTCTTTCATCATTCTTATAATTGATTCGAAAGCTTCTACATTTTCAGTTACATCTCCATCAAGTTCGATATAACTAATATGCCCAGCATTTGTTAATGCATGATATGGAGCTTCTGTTTTAATCTTATTAGCTATTGATATATTGTAATATACTGGAACATGGAATGAATTTGTGTAATATGCTCTATCTGTAACTCCAGGAATTTTTCCATATATAGCTTTATCTATTTTAGTAAATCTACCACTTAATCCTTCGGCTGGTGTAGCTAAGCAAGTGAAATTAAGTTTATATTGAGCACTATATTCATCTAATTTTTGTCTCATATGACCAATTATTTCAAGACCTAATTTTTGAGCTTTAGCTGATTCTCCATGATGTTCCCCTATTAAGGCTTTCAAGCATTCTGCTAAACCAATAAAGCCAACTGATAAAGTACCATGTTTTAATACCTTTTTTAATTTATCATTAGGTTTCAATCTTTCTGAATCTAACCAGTTACCTTGTCCCATTAAGAATGGGAAATTATATACTCTTTTATTACATTGAATTTCAAATCTTTCTAGTAGTTGATCCTTACATAATTCTAATTTTTCATCTAACTCAGCATAGAAGCCTTCCATATCAGCTTTCTTGTTAGCATTAGGTCCAACAATACCATGTTTTATACCTAATCTAGGAAGATTTATAGTTGTAAATGATAAGTTACCACGTCCTGGTGTTATAGCTTTATCTGGATCTACAACATTTCCCATAACTCTTGTACGACAACCCATTGTTGCTACTTCTGTTTCAGGTCTTCCTGGAACATAATATTGTAAATTATATGGAGCATCTATAAATTCAAAGTTAGGGAATAATCTTTTAGCAGATACTTTACAAGATAGTTTAAATAAATCATAGTTAGGATCTTCTGGATTATAGTTAACTCCTTCTTTTACTTTGAATATTGATATTGGGAATATTGGAGTTTCACTATGACCTAGTCCAGCATCTACTGCTAGTAGGTAATTTTTCATTACCATACGTCCTTCTGGAGAAGTATCAGTTCCAAAGTTTACACTTGAAAATGGTACTTGAGCACCAGCTCTTGAATGCATTGTATTTAAATTATGAATAAAAGCTTCCATAGCTTGATATGTTATTCTATCAGTCTTGGTAACAGCTTTTTCCATAGCCATTTTAAATAGTCTTTTTAGAGAAGCGTTTTCTTTATAGAATTTTTCAAATACTTCTAAATCTGTTTCAATAGAAGTTATTTTACTTATTACATCTTCAACTGATTTCATATTAATAAAAGATTGGAAATCAGAATAATCTAAAAAGTCTTGAATTGTCATTTTTAATTGTTTTCTATATGTTTTAACAACACCAGGTGCCAAATAGTAATCAAATAATGGGATACTTTGACCACCATGTTGATCATTTTGATTTGATTGAATAGCTATAGCTGCTAAAGCTGAATAACTCATAATATCATTAGGTTCTCTTAAATAGCCATGACCAGTTGAAAAACCACCTTTAAACAATTTATCTAAGTCTATTTGTAAACAAGTTGTTGTACCCATTGCTTCAAAGTCCATATCATGGATATGTATATCGCCTTCATCATGAGCATCAGCAAATTTTTTCTTCATTAAATATGTTTTAGAAAATTCTTTAGATACATTAGAACCAAATTGTAACATAGTACCCATTGCTGAATTACCATCTATATTGCCATTTTCTCTTTTAGTATCATCTTCAGATGCACTTTTTAAAGCTAAGCCTTCTAAAGTTTTTAAAAATTTATGTGATCTTTTATCTTCTGTAAAGGCTTCTCTTGATTGAGCTCTTCTTTCACGATAGCTTGAAAAACTTTCATAAACATCAACATACTTATTAGCTTTTAATGATGTTTCTATTAAATCTTGTATTTCTTCAATTTTTATTTTATCTTTGTCTTGATAATCAGTTTCAATTCTTCCTAAAACATCATGATAAACTTTTTGCATATCTTTTTCAGAATACTTTGCAATTCCAGTTTCTTCATCCATTGTTTTTTCAATTACATCGTCAAACCCTTTTTTTATTGCAAAGGCAATTTTTGTTGGATTAAACTCTACTTTTTTGCCATTTCTTTTTACTACTTGTAGTGTAGCAAAAATGTCTTCTTCTTTTTTTGCCATTTCTTAAAACTCTCCTTCTACCTTTTCCTAATTTAATTATAAGCATAATATTTTAAAATTAAAAGAATTATTTTTTCTTTTTTTTGAAAAAATGCAATTTTTAGTTTTTTCGTTTTTTTAATTTTTCCTTATTTTTAGGCATTTTTTCTTTTTTAATTTTTGATATTATCATTTTATATAAATTGAGCAATTCCTTTATTTTAGGAGCTTTAAAGGACTTATATAAATTTTTTTATTTAATTTACAGAATTTTACTTTTTTTCATTTTTTTTGATTTCCAAAAAATTTACATTTTGATTTTTTTCAATTTTTTTGTTTTTTTTCAAAACAAAAAAAGTCTTATTAGTCAAGACTTTTTT
>CANQZL010000134.1 GCA_947628325.1 uncultured Bacilli bacterium | reverse complement strand
GTTCGTCCTTGACTAATTTCTATAACTTATTTCCCATGACAAGTATATATGGGCACTTTGAATTTTAAATAACAATTTGTAAAAAAAACTTGCATTTTGCATAAAATAAAGATATAATGTATTTGCGTTTATAAAAAGACGAACTAGTCTTATGCGCTCATAGCTCAATTGGATAGAGCATTTGACTACGGATCAAAAGGTTTGGGGTTCGACTCCCTATGGGCGCACCATTATAAATCGAGAAGTAGCACAGCTTGGTAGTGCACTAGTTTTGGGAACTAGGGGTCGCAGGTTCGAATCCTGTCTTCTCGACCATTTAGATTATAAAGCCCTGTAATTAGGGCTTTTATAATAAAATGATGTTCATTATCCCTTAAAAATCCCTTAAATATTTGATGTTTTCTTAAGATGTTCCAAGATGTTAACAGCCTTGTCTTCATCTTTTGGAATCATATGGGAATAGGTATTGAGTGTCATATTTATATCAGAATGACCTAGTCTTTGGGAAATGACTGTTATAGGTACATTCTGTGATAAGAGTAAGGATGCATGACTATGTCGGAAATCATGTATCCTTATTTTTTTGACTTTTGCAATTTTACAATATTCATCTTTTTTTCTTCCTATTGTAGTTGGTGCTAGTGGTTTTAAACCTCCAAATATAAACCAATTATCTTCAAAACCTTCAAATTTTTTATAAAACTCTTTTAATTCGTTCAATTCTTTTATAAGTTCATTATCAATCTTTATTTTACGCACAGAATTAGCCGTTTTAGGGGTATTTATTATTCGTTCATTATTAATTGACTCTTTTGATATAGTTTTCGTTATATCGAGGTAATAATTATCTTTAAAATCATTCCAATTTAATGCTAAAGCTTCTCCCTCTCTAATTCCCGTATAGTAAAGTGTATCAAATAATGCTTTATAAACATTATTATTTACTACTTTAATAAATCTTTGATATTCTTCATAACTCCAAAAATTAACATTTTTCTTTAAGTCGTCTTTTCTTTTAAAATTTCCAGAATCAATAGCTATATTTCTTTTAAGGTAATTGAATTTGATAGCATAATTTAAAATATTAACCATTGCACCATGAAGTGATGAATTATATTTGTATTTATAATTCTTTTTTTCGATTTCCTTTTGCCAATTTAAATAAACTATTTCATTTATTTTATCTATCCTATAGTTTTTAAAATAGGGTAATATATGATTTTCAAATCTGCTTTTTAACGCTCTCATAGATTGTGATTTTAAATGAAATTCTTTGAATTCTATATAATTATCATATAGTTCTTGAAATGTTGTATCAGTTTTAACTTCTTTATTATCAAGTTTAAATATAGATTCAGCTTCAAGAGCTAATTTTTTTGTTTCAAAGCCACTTCGTTCATATTGTTTCCTATTTCCAAATGGATCATCAGCATAAGTTCTAAAATACCACTTCTTAGTTTTTTTATTTTGATATGCTGGCATATTGTGAAGTCCTATAAATATTTAGTGTTTCTTCATTTTGTGCCATTTCTTTGATGTAATTAAGATCTAGTCCAAGATATTCGATAACTTTTTGTGTTGGAACACATATTGTCTTAGCACGGGGTAGGGATTTACCATTTTTTTCAATTTCTTTTCTTATTTTGATGGCTGTATCTCTACCACATCTGGCAATTAACTTTATATCGTTAGTTGAACACCATGGAGATGATATTAATTTGAATAGTTCTGAATAGGACATTTCTACCCTCCTTTCTATTTTTGATTTATTGGAAATTAGTTTCCATATTGCAATAATACACCATAAAAATATCACTGTCAACTAGTTTCCAATAAAATCTTTTAATTTCTTCATAAGTATGCTACAATTTAGCTATAACTAATGGAGGTTTTATAAATGGTGTATGATAAGAGTATAGCAGAATTAGTAAAAAATGCTAGAAAAGAAAAAAAACTTTCCGCAAGACAATTAGCAAAATTGTGTGATGTAAGTCATACTGAAATAAATAATATTGAAAAGGGTGTTAGAGAAAAGCCAGCTTTATTAACTTTAAAAGCCTTTGAAAAATACTTAGATTTAGATTTTAAAGAATTAGCTGAAAAGGTTGGTTATTCAGAAGAAGCGATTGAATATGGTGATGATGAGATAATTGTTTCTTACGAAAAATTTAATAAGAAATTAGATGAATTTAATCAAGAAAGAAGAGAATTGCAATTTAAAATAGATCAAAAAAGACATCTTGGTCTTGATATAAGAGATGAGTTTGAAGTAATAAAGGAGTACTTAAACTCAATTCCAGATTTGGATTCTATAATTAGTAAAAAAATTAATAATATAGATAAATTATTAGATGATTTGATAAAAAAATAAAATATATATTTGCAAATGTTATTCTTTTAGAAAATCATTTGATTTATTTATTTTATACATTCTATGGGAAGTTGGCGTTTTATATGGAATATAATTTTATTTTTAATGAAAAAGATTTTAAAGTTGATTATATAAATTTGACTGAAGAAGAAATAAAAGCAACAAATGATTTACGATTTTATATTGTTTATAATTTGGCTTTTTCAAATGAATATATTAAGTATTCGTCAACTAAGTTTCTTAGGACAATTGCTAATTATGTAATAAAAACAATTTTAAATACACCAGAATTGGAAATATTGCGTAGTAATATTGAATTGAATGTAGAACAAAGTGATTTAACAAACTTTGTAAAAAATAAACCTTATTGTTTGGGTAATGAGTTTGTTAATGAAAAATGGGTAAAAAACATTATATATGAATTATTTAGTGTTTTTAAAAATGAAATTGATAATTTTGACGGAAGCATTGATTCATATTTTACAGAGAAAAATCAAACTTTAGTTATTCCTTCTAGAGTATATTTTCATTTGGTAGAATCTAGAGAAGATAATAATTCATTTGCATTTATGGCAACATATTCAACCAGAAAAGACAATAAAGTTAAACATTATCCTTTAAAATATGCTTTAATAGAGTATAAGGATTCTGAAAATGAATTAAAAAATTTAACAAAATCTTTATATGTAGTTGCAGGAGAAAGTAATTTCATAAAAAAATTAATTGAAACTGGTGAAATTTTTTCACCAATATATATAACTATAGAGGAAGCTTATATATTTTTAAAGGAAGTTCCTTTATATGAAAAAAATGGTATAGTTTGCAGGATACCAAATTGGTGGATTCAAAGAGAAGAAAACACTTCTGTAAAAATAGATATTGATCAACGCCGAAGAGATGGCTTCGGTTTCTTCGGAAGAAGCAATTTAGTTTCGGTCTCTCCCAAAATGTACTATAATGGTTTGCCTATACAAAAAGAAGAGATTGAAAAATTATTAATTCAAAGTGAAGGATTGTCTTTTATAAAAGGAAAATGGGTTGAAGTAAATAAAGAAAAATTGTTTAATTTACTTAATCAGTATGAAGAATTAAATAAAGATGGAACGACATTTGCAGAGGTATTAAGATTATATTCTTCGACAAAAAAGGTTGATAATGATGTTAATATAGAGTTTTCAGAAGAAGATTGGCTTAAAAATATTGCTTATAAAAATTTAAATTCATTTCCTGATTTGCTTGAAGTTTCAGATAATTTTCATGGAGTTTTAAGACCATATCAATATGATGGATATAAATGGTTGCTAGGAATGACACAGTATGAGTTTGGAGTTTGTTTAGCAGATGACATGGGATTAGGTAAAACAATTCAAATATTAGCTTTTCTTGAAACTTATAAAAAAATTAGCTCGAAAAAAATACTTTTAATTGTTCCTGCATCTTTAATAGCAAACTGGGTCAGTGAAATTAATAAATTTACTCCTAATATGAATTATTATGTTGCAAATAAAATTAGTTCTGATATTAATAAAATTTTTAGTTCGTTTTTAGTAATTACTACATATCAAATTTCTCAAAGATTGCAAGCATTATATGAGAATGAGTGGGGAATAGTTATTTTAGATGAAGCTCAAGCTATTAAAAATCCTAGTACACTTCAAGCCAAAAAAATAAAAAGTTTAAAAAGAGATATGGCAATTGCCCTTACTGGAACTCCTATTGAAAATAATTTATTGAACTTA
>CANQZL010000133.1 GCA_947628325.1 uncultured Bacilli bacterium | reverse complement strand
CAACAAGCAGAACGAGAGTTCCTTGCTTCTATAAAAGACAAATCTGATAATACAAATATGAAATTTAAAGATTTATATCTTGCATTCTATGAGTATCAAAAAGATAAAGTAAAAGAAACTACATTTCAGACTTATTATGATAGAGTTCCTTTTTTAGAATATTTAGATAATATAAAATTAGAGGACTTTAATATAAACCATTTTGAAACATGGAAAAAAAGTATAAATAATAAGAATTTAGCTACAAGTTACAAGAATGATATTCTTAAATTTTTAAAAGCAATTTTAAATTTTGGATCAAAATATTACAATTTTAATTTTAATTCTGTTTATAATAAAATGACTAATTTCACTAACCCAAATGAAATACCAAGAGAAATGGATTTTTATACTTATGATGAATTTAAACAATTTATTAGTTATGAAACTGACTTAAAGTATATTTGTCTATTTGAAACACTTTACTATTGTGGTTTAAGAAATGGCGAAATGAGAGGACTTACTTGGGAAGATATTGATTTTTATAAAAAAACAATACGAATAAATAAGCAAATTCCTACGCGTTATACCAGTAAAAACTGGAAATTTACAACTCCTAAAACAAAAAGTAGCATTAGAACATTACCTATGTGTAATACTTTATACGAACATCTATTAAAACTATATAATGATATTTCGCAACATTCTAATTTTAAATCAACATGGTTTGTTTTTGGACAAGCTGATATACCAATAGTTGCAGATAATCCAAGCGACCGACAAAGAATAATTTGTAAAAAAGCTAAAGTTAAAAAAATTAGAATTCATGACTTTAGACATAGTTGTGCTTCTCTATTGATTAACAATGGAGCCAATGTTACAATAGTAGCAAAGTATTTAGGACATACTAAAGTTGAAGAAACATTAAATACTTATACCCACATATTCGAAAGTGCGTTAAATTCAGTTATAGATGTAATAAACAATATAGATAAAATACAAACTTCACATTCAAATGAAGTCATAGATACAATAGCTAATTTATGTAATAATGGAGTATCCATAAATGACATATTAAATCAACTAAAAAATATCAAAATTTAAAAAAATAAGAGGTGAATAAGAGGTAATCATCTCTTTTTATTTATTCAAATGTGTGCAAACCCTTATAAATGCTGGGCAAAACAAAAATGATAGGTCTTTCGACCTATCTTCAGGGGGTTTTGGTTGATCTACTTTCACACTAAACGTGAAAGCAATCTTAGCATGATATTCATCATGCTAGTTTAATAATAACTTACTTTAAATTCTTTGTCAATATAGCATTTACAAAAAATTATTAATCTATAAAATCTATTTCTTTTATAATACTCTTAAACTGTGGATAAACCCTAAAGTTATCAACAATATTATCTTCTATAAATTTAGAAGCATCTTTTTTACATTGAACTAATACTTTAAAGTCTCTCCTTATATCAGCTAACTTAAACACCATATCTCCACTTTGTCTAGTTCCAAACAAATCTCCTTCTCCACGTAGCTCAAAGTCTTTTTCACTTATATAAAAACCATCATTACTTTCTTCCATAACTTTAAGACGAGGAATATCCATATTACTTATCAAGTAACAATATGATTGTAAACTATTACGTCCTACACGTCCTCTTAATTGATGTAAAGTAGCAAGACCAAATCTTTCAGCATTAAAAATAACCATCATTGTCGAATTTTTTACATCTACTCCAACCTCTATAACTGTTGTACTAATTAATACTTTTACTTTACCCGTTTTATATTCTTCCATTACCAAGTCTTTATCTTTATTTTTCATTTTACCATGTAATATTTCTACTCTAACTTTATTATTAAATGCTACATTAAATTTTTCTTTTAACTTAACTATATCATTTAAATTAGATTCACCTTCTTCATCTTCTATTAAAGGAGCAACTACATATATTTGATGACCTAATTTAATTTCTTCTAGCATCTTAAATAAAACATCTTTTAAATCTTTTTCTTTATAAACTTTTGTTATTATTTCTTTTCTTCCACTAGGTTTTGTCTTAATAATAGAAGTATCCATATCACCATATAAAGTTAAGGCATATGTTCTAGGTATAGGAGTTGCACTTAAGTATAAAACATCACTCATTATTCCCTTATTTTGAAGATTACTTCTTTGGTTTACTCCAAAACGATGTTGTTCATCAGTTATTACTAAACCAAGATTTTCAAACTCTACATTATCACTAATTAAAGCATGTGTTCCAATTAAAATATCTATCTCACCATTTAATAGTTGTTTACAAATCTTATCTTTTTCACTTTTTTTCATACTTCCTACAAGCAACTCTATTTTAATATTTGTATTTTTAAATGTTTCTCTTATACTACTAAAATGTTGTCTTGCAAGTATTTCTGTTGGAGCCATTAGAGCGCTTTGATATCCACTTAAATAATTAATATACATTGCAATTGTTGCTACACAAGTTTTTCCACTTCCAACATCACCTAAGATTAATCTATTCATTCTTTTTGAATCTATTAAATCATTATATATATCATTAACAGCTAATGATTGATCATCAGTTAATTTAAATGGTAACGTTTCTATAAATTTATCGACATCGTCTTTCTTTACTTCTCTGCTTAATCCTTGATTATTTAAATCATATTTATATTTTAAATAATTCATTTTAAACATAAAAACAAAAAATTCTTCATATATTTCTCTTAACTTAGCTTGTTTCAAAAGATTAATTTCTTTAGGAAAATGAATTATATAAGATGATTTTAACTTATCTATAAAATGATACTTATTTTGAAGATAATATGGTATATAATCTTCTAAATCAACTTTCATACTAAAGCATTCATTAATTAGTTTAGATAATCCTTTTGAAGTAACACCTTTGACTAAATGATAAACTGGTTCTATTTTAAAATCTCTAATTATTTCAAATTTTATATCACTAGCTGTAAAAACGTTTTTTTTACTATCATACTTACCTAAAAGAACTATTTCTCTACCAAGTTTTAGATTATTTTTATAAAATGCTCTATTAAATATAGACACATTTATTAAATAGCCTTCACTATTAACACGAAATATCATTCTATTTAAATTCTTCTTAATATAGCTTACCCTAGGTTCTGTATCGACTATTGCTCTAATAGTAACATTTTGATCTTCTAAAGCTTCACTAATAGGAATAATTTTAATAATATTGTATCTATATGGATAATAAGTAAGTAAATCATTAATTGTATATATATTTAATTTGTTTAAATATTCTAAGGCTTTTTCACCAACACCTTTTACTATATTAAGATCCATATTTATCACCATCTAAATTATATCATACGTATGTTTCTATTATCTATTTTTTTAAAATTTATATTTTTTTGTTATATCAAAAATACTTGCTTTTACCTCTAGTTATAGCCATTTCTATTTTTTTCAATAAATTAAATTTTTTTGCATTTTTTTTATAAAAATGATTGACAAAAAGAGACTTAAAAGTTAATATATGAAGTACCAATTCACTTAACGGCGAATTGGTGCTAGTATCACACTAGCCAACCCCTTTTTATTCTTTTTGGAACTGTTCTCAGGGGGACAGTTCCTTTTTTGTTTTATTATTAAACAATTATGATAAAATTAATAAGGTGATATATTTATGCAGGACAATCCACTACTAAATTTTTTTAAAAAAATATTAAATATAATTAAATCATTTATTATTAAACTTATTATTTATTTTAAAAACTTATTTAAAAAAGAAAAAAAAGTTATAGACAGCAAAAGTCTTGACGCTTCAGGTAATAAACAAAAGAATATCAAAATACCAACTGATGAATCTACTTTACCTGATACACAAAAAACTTCTAATGTTAATAATAACAATAATGATAATGAAGACGATATCATTCTACAATTAAATAATAAAGAATTAAAGAATTTAAAAAATAATATCAAAGAAAAGAAAGTTATTTTCTCTAATGAAGAATTGGAGAAAATAGTAGCTAACATAATGGAAAAAGAATGTCATATCTTAAAAATTGAAACAACAAATGATAAAGTAAAAAATGATTTAAAAAACATAAAAGTTAAAGCTACTTCTATGGTAAAAAAAGAAATTACATATAAAGAAATTACTAGTATTGAAACAGTTAAAAACATTGCTAAAAAAACAGTTAAACAATTATTAAATACTATG
>CANQZL010000132.1 GCA_947628325.1 uncultured Bacilli bacterium | reverse complement strand
ATTTTTCGACCATATTTACTATCTAAAGGGCCAAAAGAAAGTAAATGTTTATTTTCTTTTAATAAGTCTTTATTTATAATAATTAAATCATCTATTTGAGGTGTTTCTTCAATATCAAGGAATTCTAAATTAAACTTATATTCTTTATTATTATAATCTTTTAAATGATATGTGAAATTATTAATTTTATCTATTTTTAATTTTATCATAAACTTTTACCTTTCATTTGATAACTACCTAGCATTTCTCCTAGCATTTTTTCTTTAATTTTTTCAATTAGCTCTTTATTATTCTTATTTTTTTCTACTAATTCTTTAATCTGTTGGGATAAGGATTCATTTAAGATACTATTATGACTAAATAAGAGCATAGGAGCATTTAAAATTATGTCTTGATGATTTATACATAAAAGTGTACTTATACTATATACTTGAGGTAAATCTAATCTATTTAATACTGTGTTTGAATATAAAAAATCAGGACCTATTTTTTCTACTTCTGGTAAATAAACAGACTTTAATGCTTTATTCTTTTTTAAAAAATTTCTTCCAATACTTTTTACTTTAGGTAAATCTAATTCATTTAAAAACATATTATTATATAAAAAGTCATCACCTATTTCTTGTGTTTCTGGTAAAGATATTTTTTGTAAGAATATAGAACCTTGTAAGAAATTATCCTCAACTTGTTTTAAAGAGTCATTCATATAACCAATAAGACAATTAGTACTATTTAAAGTTAAAATGATTCTTGTACCATCTTCTTTTATAATTGTTATATCTTTATTAATACCATTTTTAGTTACTTCTATTTTAGCATTAGATATATCTCCTATAGAACTTATAAAACTATCATGAAATATAGGATTTATTCGACTATCAGTTATTTTTTTATTACCTTTAGTTAATTCTAATATAAAGTAATCAAATAATATAAATTTATGAGAATCTAATCTTTTTACTTTACCATTATCTATAATAATATTATTAGGGCAATAATAGACATTATTAATTTCATAGTTATATTTATAATATTTTCCATCTCTAGCTAGTACATAACCTGGTATTTCAAAACTTTCATATCCATATTTTTGATTAAGTCCATAGTAATTTTTAAAACTATTAGTTAATCCTGGTATTATATTATCTAGGTTATTGGAAAATGTTGAATCAGGATTATTAACAGTATGATTATATCTATTTTTAATGGATAATCTATTACTTGGATCTTTATCAAATTGAATGCTAATAACACTTGTTCCATATAAGTCTTGTCTTGAAGGGTTTAAGAAGTCTTCTCTTTTTATTTCATCGACATTTTTTTTGACTGCAAAGAAGACATGACATTTATTTAATCTACCACCATAAAAAGTACATAGTTCTTCTCCAGGAGCATAGTATTTTTTAAAACTTTGAATATCTTCTTCTGTATGACATTCAAATAAGTTATAACCAGCTTCACTCATTAGTTCTTTAGGAGTTTTTGTAGTTATTATTTGATTTTCTTTTTCAACATCAACTAAACTGTAAATAAAGTTTTTAAAATCAACCTCTAAGTGATTCGTTGCTATAGCATTATATAAATGGTGATTTGGTTCAAAAGTATTTAATAGTAAAGTGGGAAGAAGGTTTTTAGTTTCTAATAGGCTTGGAAAGAGAGTTCTACAAAGATGCATCATTTTTTCGCCATATTTTCTTTTTATTATTTTTAAATCTTCGTTCATTTTAATTACCTCATTAATATTATATCACGTATAAAGAAAAAGAAGAATCTAACATTCTTCTTTAGAAAGCATATAGTTGTTTAATTCTATTTTCTAAGTAATTTTCTTCTTGATCTTTTCTTGGAAATTCTTCAGTAAAAGTTTTTTCTTCATTAGTTAAAGGAGATGAATAAGCTGTAATAGCTAAAACGTTATCTTTATCAAAGATAAATTCTTCAGAAGTTCTAATCATTTTAGGTTCTAAAGTATTATTAAGTCTTGTTACATCCATATATACTCTTACTTTGCCTTCTTCATCATTTAAAAATATGTAAGCATCAAATACTCTATTTTCGGTTCTACTACCATCGTTTAATGATAAAGAGCCATTAAAACAATAGAGATTTTTATCTTTTTTATTATCTGTTCTATAGGCTGTAAATTCTACTAATTCTAATTCAGTTACTTTAGAGTCTGGTAGTGGATATGCAGTATTTCTTATTTCTTTACAATAACTTAGTATTGTAGCTAGTCTTTTCTTTTTATTTTCAGGAACATTTATAAATTTAAAGTAATGTTCTAATAATATTTGCATATCTTTATTTTTCATAACTACCAACTACCTTTACTATTTTAATATTAGTTTCATTATTTCATCATCTTTATGTTCTAGATAAAAATCTGTATCAAATAAGGCATGTAATATTTCTTGTTTTGATTTGTATTTACCTAGTTTTTCTTTTTTAGCTATAAGTTCTTTTCTTTTTTCATTTATTTCTTTTAATGATAAGTTTATTGTTTTTTTAGTATCTTTTTCTTCTTCAAGTTTCTTTTCATCTTGAGTTGTAGCTTTTTTACCATAGTCTTTTAAGACATATAAACCTGCTCCAATAGAAGGTATTGCTAATATAGTAGATAATACTTGAGGATTAATTTTAGCTAAGGTATTAAGAGATGAGATATTAACATAGTCAACAATATTTTTTAAAGATGGAACTGAGTAAGCAAAGAAGCTTCCAACTATAGTAGCTGCAAGAAAGAAAGTTTTTACTTTACCAGCCATACTAGATTTAGCATTATTACCTCTTTGAATACTATTGTAGTTAACTGCTAATATACCTAGTTCTACACCTATTATAATTAAGAAAATTGGATTTAAAGTAGAAAGTAATATTAAACAAACTATTCCAAAGGCTTTATCTGATAAACCATCTAGTAAACTACCAAAGAATGATTGAACATGTAGTTTTCTTGCTAATAATCCATCTATAAAGTCAGTTAGAAAGAAACCAATAGATGCAAGAGCTGTTATTAGTGTTCCTTCATTTACAAAGATAGGAATTATAGCAATAGTTCCTAATGAACGTATTCCTGTAATTAGATTTACTAGTATTTTATTACGAATATGTTTTTTTCTTTCTTTGTTATCTTTTTTCTCAATTGTAATTATTTTATTTTTATCCATAAACCCCAAAATCTCCTTAGTTTCATATAATAACAAGACACTTATTAATTGTCAATATTTGACATCACTAAATTTTAAAATATAATTCATATAAGCATTATTAATTATTATTTTAGTTATATTATCTAAATCAGTTATTACTATAACATCTGTATCTAAGTCTTTAATTTTAATTTTATATGTATATTCTCTTGATTCTTGATATTTAGCTTCTTCTGGTTTTATGTCAGTTAATAAATCAAATATATATGATGGTTCTAAGTAGTTTGAATCTATTAATTTATAAGCATCTTTTCGATTATCTTGGGTATATGAGATGTTTTCAGGTAAGGTGCAAGTACCACTTTCAAATTGTCCTTCTCTTTTACCTTCACAATTAAATTGGTAACTTTTTTTACCCATACTATCTAATAGGACGTATTCATAGTTATAATTTTTTTGAAGGAGATGTTCTTGTTGTTTTTGGTAATCCATAAATTCTTTGGTATCTGTTTTAGGTAATTCAAAATCAATATCGATATCATCGGTAAACATAGTATCGGGTGCAATAAATAATATAAATATTAGGATTAGAATAATTACTATAGCATATATTAATAAGAGTATTTTTCTTTTTTTTGTCATTATTCAACTATAGTATGTAAGACTTTTTCTTTATCTAAACCATTTATATAATCTAAAGCACTCATTTCTTTTTTACCAAATGGTTTTACTTTGGTTATGTAGATTACCTTGTCTTTTGTACAAATACCTATATTATCTTTATTAATTTCACAAATAGTTCCTGGTGATAAGTTACTATTTTTATTACTTATAAAGCCTTCGATTATTTTTACTTCTTGTTCATTTATTATGGCATAGGCTTTAGGCCATGGATTTAAACCACGTATTTTGTTATATATTTCTTTAGCAGGAAGATTAAAGTTAAGATGTTCATCTTCTCTAGTTATATTGTATGCATATGTTACTTTAGTTTCATCTTGTTTAATTCTTTTATTTGTACCATCAATAATTGATGGTAAGGTATCTATAAGTAATTCTTTTCCCATAATACTTAGTTTGT
>CANQZL010000131.1 GCA_947628325.1 uncultured Bacilli bacterium | reverse complement strand
GGTGAACTTATAATTGTTGCTGCTCGTCCTGGTATGGGAAAAACAGCCTTTGCTTTAAATCTAGCTGTCGCAGCAGCCAAAAGTCTAGGTAAAAAAGCTGTTGCCGTCTTTAACTTAGAAATGCCTGCCGAACAATTAGTAAACAGAATGCGTTCAGCAGTAGGACAAATTGACTCTTACAAAATCCAAACAGGTCAAATGAGTCATGAAGATTGGAAAAGAATTAACGAAGCTAATAGCCAATTAGCTGAAACAAATATAAAAATAGTAGAAGATGCTGGAATTACAGCCTCTGAAATAAAAGCCAAATGTCGTAATTTAGCTAATACTGAAGATGGCTTAGGTTTAATAATAATTGATTACTTACAATTAGTAACAACAGCTGGCAGAAGACCTGAATCCCGTCAACAAGAAGTATCAGAAATTTCTCGTACTTTCAAAAAAATGGCTATGGAATTAAAAGTTCCTGTCATAGCTTTAGCCCAATTATCTCGTAGCGCTGAAAAAAGAGAAAACAATCAACCAATGTTAGCTGATTTACGTGAGTCAGGTTCTATTGAACAAGATGCTGACTTAGTACTATTTATCCATCGCAATGATTATTACAAAGCTAAAACAGAATTAAATAAAGAAAAGAATGTTCCAGTAGACATTATAATTGCTAAACATCGTAAAGGATCTACTGGTAAATTTCAATTATTATTCGAATTAAATATGAGTAATTTTAGAAACTATTTAGCTACTGAAAAGGAAGATGAAAATGAGTAAAAAAGGAATATTAACATGTATTTTACTTGCTATATTGCTAATTGGTCTTTTATCTATTAACTTCTTTTACGAAGAAAGTTATACTAAACCAAACTCTACATACCAAGTATACCTTGATGGCGAGAAAATAGGTTTAATCAACTCAAAAGATGATTTATATAGCTTAATAAATGAAGAACAAACCGAAATAAAAGAACAATATAGTGTTAATCAGGTATATCCCCCAAAAGGATTCCAAATAGTCAAAAAAAATACATATAATGATAATTTGATTACTGTAAAAAATGTTTATGATTCTATTAAAAATGCCAAACAATTTACTATAAAAGGATATACAGTAACAATTAAAAATGCTGATGAAAATGTTGAACCAAAATATATTTATGTTCTAGATAAGGAAATATTTGAAGAAGCTGTTGAAAATGTTATAAAAATATTCATTGGTGAAGAAAGATATAAACAATATACTAATGATACTCAACCAGAAATTATTGATACAGGCTATACGATTGATAACATGTATTTTAGTGATAAGATTTCTATCAAAGATTCATACATAAGTGTATCAGAAAAAATTTATACAGACTCTACAGAATTAACAAAATATCTTCTATTTGGTGAAAACAATAGTGTAAAAGAATATACTGTAGTTCAAGGTGATACTATTGAAAGCATTGCTGAAGCTAACCAACTTAACCCTGAAGAATTACTTATTGCTAATCAAGAATTAAAAACAACCAATACTCTTCTAGCTATTGGTCAAAAATTAAATGTTGCTTTAATTAACCCAATTCTATCATTAACATACGAAGAAACAGTAGTCGAAGATATTGAAAAAAAATATCAAACAATTTATCAAGACGATCCTAATGAATATGAAGGTTATACTAAAACAACTCAAGCTGGAGTTAATGGAATAGATAGAATTACCTCAATAGTTCAATTCACTAATGGTGTACAAAACCAAGGCGGTTATATCGTTGATAATTTAACTAAATCAATAAAATCACCTGTTAATGAAATAATTGTTAAAGGTACTAAAAAGAGAAGTAATGGTGGGGGAATTACTGGTAAACCTCCAGTACTTAAAGGTCAGTGGTATTGGCCTACAAATCAACCATATATTATTACATCTCCATATGCGTATCGTGGTGGTACTTTCCACAATGGAATAGATATTTCAGGTACTGGTTATAAATCTCCAGTCTATGCTGCTTTAGATGGTGAAGTAATAAGTTCTGGGTTTGGTGGAATGACTGGTTCAAGTAGTGGATGTAATGTTGTAATAAAACATGATAATGGTTATTACACCGTTTATGCCCATTTAGCTACTACTAAAAAAAATGAAAGACCATTTACTAATTATAATTCATCAGATTGTGATAGAGTAGTAACTGTGGGACAAAGAGTAACAAGAGGACAAAGAATTGGTAAAATGGGACAAACAGGACAAGCAACAGGAGTACACTTACATTTTTCAGTATATGTTGGAGTGCCTTATAATGGTGGTTATCATATAAATCCTTGGAGATTGTGGCAATAATGAAAATATGTAATTTAGCAAGTGGCTCAGAAGGCAATGTAACTTATGTCGAAACAGAAAATCATAAAATTTTACTAGATGTAGGAATGACAGTTAAATATATCAAAGAAAAGCTTTCTGAGCTTTCTGTTTCCTTAAATGATATTGACTACATATTTATATCTCATGTTCATGATGACCATGTCAAAGCCCTTAAAACTCTTATCAGGAAATATCATCCAACAATATGTTTAAGTCCTAAAATGTTTGCCGAATTAGATTATTTAAAACTATATGAAAATATTATTCTATATGATGATGCCATCTATTTAGACGATACCACAATTGATATTATAAAAACATCTCATGATACATCAGACTCTCGTAGTTTTATAATAAAAAACAATGGTAAATCTATGCTATATATGACTGATACTGGCTTTATAAATCAAAAATACTTTAAAAAACTATCTAATTTAGATTTATATTTATTTGAAAGTAATCATGATATAGAAATGTTATTAAATGGAACATATCCTAAATGGTTAAAAGATAGAATATCAGGACCATATGGTCATTTATCAAACAAAGATAGTTCAATCTATTTAGCTAAACTAATAGGACCTAATACAAAAGAAATACTTCTTATTCATCTATCTGAAAATAATAATACTGAAGATAAAGCCTTATCAACAATTAAAGAAGTTTTTGATGAATATGAAGTCCCATTTAAAAATATAATATGTGCTAAACAACATAATAGAAGTGAAGTAATTGAATTATGATTAAAATAATTTGTTTAGGGAAAATAAAGGAAAATTATTTAAATGACTTAATAAAAGATTATTCTACTCGTATTAATAAATATCATAAATTAGAAATAATTGAATTAAAAGCTGAAAATAACTTATATAATGAAAAAATTAATATAGAAAAACATCTTGGTAAAGATGATTACATCATCGTATTAGACATTGATGGTAATAGCATAGATTCAGTTACTCTAGCCGATAAAATAGATAAAGCATTTATTACAAATAGTACAATAACTTTCATTATAGGAAGTAGTGAAGGTCTTCACGAAGATATAAAAAAACGTGCTAACTATCGCTTATCATTTTCTAAATTAACTTTTCCTCATGGTTTATTTAGAGGAATCCTATTAGAACAAATATATCGTACTTTTAAAATATTAAACAATGAAAAATATCATAAATAGTTTTCATTGTTTTTTTAATACTCAAAAGTAAAAATTACTAATATAAAAATATTAACAATAAACTTAAATTATGATAAATTAATAAACAGAGGGTGATACAATGATTGGTAATGATTGGGACGAAAAACTAAAAATTATTTGGCAAAGTGAAGGCTTTAAAAGATTTTTAAAAATAATTAACAACGAATATAAAACTAAGACAATATTTCCTCCTAAAAATTATGTTTTTAATGCCTTAAAACTAACTCCATATTCTAAAACAAAAGTAGTTATTGTTGGTCAAGACCCATATCATGGTGTAGGGGAAGCTCACGGTCTTTCTTTTTCCGTTCAAGAAGGAATAAAAATTCCTCCATCATTACAAAATATTTATCAAGAATTACAAGATGATTTAAATATTCCCCCAGCTCCAAGTGGTGATTTAACAAAATGGGCTCAAGAAGGTGTCTTACTTCTTAATGCCGTTTTAACAGTAGTTAAAGATACCCCAGCATCTCATCGTAATATTGGGTGGGAATTATTAACTGATTATATAATAAAAGTCTTAAATCAAAAAGAAGAACCTGTCGTATTTATTTTATGGGGCAATTTTGCTAAAGAGAAAGCTAAATATATTACTAATCCTAAACATCTCGTAATAACTTCTCCCCATCCATCACCATTTTCAGCTCATAGTGGCTTCTTTGGTAGTAAACCATTTTCCAAAACTAATAATTTCTTAAAACAAAATGG
>CANQZL010000130.1 GCA_947628325.1 uncultured Bacilli bacterium | reverse complement strand
GAACAAGGTTTTGCTGAAAAGTTTAAAGAACATCAAGAAAAATCTCGTACAGCATCTTCTGGTAAATTTAAAGGTGGTTTAGCAGGAAATAGTGAAATTGAAACTAAATATCATACAGCAACTCATTTACTTAATGCTGCTTTAAAAGTTGTAGTAGGACCAGATGTTCATCAAAAAGGTTCTAATATAACTGATGAACGTATGCGTTTTGACTTTAGTTGTGACCATAAATTAAGTGATGAAGAAAAAAAGAAAGCTGAAGATTTAGTAAATCAATGGATTAATGAAGGTATCGATGTAACAGTTAAAGAAATGCCTAAAGAAGAAGCTATTAAATCAGGAGCAGAATGTATGTTTATTGAAAAATATCCTGATATTGTAACAGTTTATAGTATAGGTGATATATCTAAAGAACTATGTGGAGGTCCTCATGTTAAAAATACTAAAGAATTAGGACGCTTCATAATAATAAAAGAAGAAGCATCTTCAGCAGGAGTTAGAAGAATTAAAGGAATATTAGAATAAATATTTCTTTTTTCTGGGGAAAATTTGTACTATTTTAAACCCTATGTTATAATTTTAATCACTCGGGTGATTTTATGAAAAGTAAGCAATTTACAAGTCTAGTTTTAAGTGCTGCCTTAGCCGTAATGGGAATGACAGGTTGTGAATTAAAACCAAAAGAAGTAGAAGCAATAGTTGAAGAAGATAACTCTTTTGATAACTTTGATTCTTTTGCTGACTACAATCCTTTTGGAGATGAAACTTTTGAAGACAGCGATTCTTTTGCTGATGATGATTCTTTTGAAGACGATGAGTCTTTTGAAGATGGTTCCTCATTTGCTGATGAAAATCCTTTTGGAGATGCTGAAAGTTTTGATGAAGATAGTTCTTTCGATGAATATTGGTCAACTTTTGGTTTTGAACAATATGATATAGAACCAGAACCTCTTATATGTGAAGCAGGAGAACATGTCTTTTTCCGAAAGTTAGAAATGCAAGATTTAAATCAAGATAGAGGATCTTTACTTACTCCTGTTGGATATGAAATAACTTATATTCAAGAAGTAGGTGAAAATACCCTTAATATTTGGTTTAAAAACAAACTTCCTGTAATAGTCTATCCTATATATAACACTTCAACAGGTCATTATGATTATAGTGCTGAAGGAATGGTTATTGAACAAGATTTAGAACAAAATGTTGGAGAAGCACAAGTATTAAAACTAACTCTTTAAAAAGTACTTTATTTAAGTACTTTTTTCGTTTATAATACTTATTTATGCAGAGAGGAAAAAATATTATGACATTTACATTATACAGAAGAATGAGCGATAGTGAACTAAATAAAACCTTAAAGACTAAAGGTTTTATTAGACCATTAGGTGAAGTAGCTCTCTTAAGAAAATGGTTTTCAACATCATTATATCGTTGTCATTATTTTAAAAGTCCTTATCATATAGGAGATTCTCAATTAATAAGTGTTAATATTAATCAAGACTTTTTTGAAAAAATATTTAAAGAAGGGACATTTGTTAAAAAAGAAGCAAATGGCTTTTTTGGGTGTGATGAAGGATCTGAAGACATAATTTATGCTAAAGCTCATAAAACTATAGATACTCTCTTTAATATAGGATTTATGAATCTTGAAGAATTAAATTCTAATATTGGAGATATAAAAATAGTAGATGAAGATGACTATGAAACATTAATGCGTAATCTATTGCCGCAAAAATTAGAAGAAATGATAAATTCTCCATTAATAGAAAATCCCTTAGAGTTTTATGTTCAAATACCTTATGATGCTGCTTTACTATGTATTAAATATCAAACTTTAATTGCTGAAAATATAAATCCTATTATTAAAAATATTCATATCTCAAAAGATTTAGAAAAAATAGAAAAATTAAATTTACATAAATTTAAAGTTACTTTAAAAATTAAATTTAAAGAAGATATTCTAAAATATCGCAAATTTAGAGATAACATTATTTCTTTAAATGCAAGTGATGTTATAAAATTTGCTCCCTTAATAGAAAGTATAAGTGTAGCTAAAGTCTTAGAAACAGATCAAAATCATGAAATATTTTTAGATATAAAAGGAGATAACGAATATAAAAAACATTATCAAAGACCATATACATCTTATAAACGTTTATCATATTCAGAATTTGAAAGAGTAACTCTTGAACTTTTTAGAAAAGACTTTAAAATAACTAATATCTTAGAATATATACCTAACTTAAAAGATTTATATAATATATATCAAATAGAACCCAAACATATTGATAGTTTAAGTACTCATATTGAAAAAGCTATTAATATATCTAACTTACTAATATATTACTTTTATGATAAAGGCTTTAAGATAGATGAAAATACTTTAATGCTTCTTAAATGGAGTATTCTAGTTCATGACTTAGGTAAACCTTATTGCCAATGTGAAAATATAGCAACTCGATATACTCAATTTGTTGGAAAAGAAACTTACTTAAGAAAAATTTTATATGAAATGTTAGATCCAGATGTTTCTTTTCCATTAGATATAATTTGTTCAATATTTAATACGGCATCTATTACAGGGGAAAGAAAAATAAAAACCTTAATTATAGAATCTCTTCAAAAGATAAAAAAGACCTTTAATATAGAAGAACAAGAAGCTTTAAAATACTTAGATAAATATCTTAATATAGCTTTTCTTCTTAAAGCTACTAATACTTCAACCTTTAAGACTCGTTCTGTATGTTCTTTATATGTTGATGATTTAAACTTCTTTAAAACAATAAAAAATATTTTAAAAAAATTATATAATTATGATTATTATTTTCCATATGAAGAATTATATTTAGATGTAACTAATTTTTATCATCAAGTAACTGAAAAATACTATATAGAAGATAATAAAACGACAATTGAATATATAAGAAATATGTTAACTATTGATAATGAAAAATTAAGTTCTGTTTTTATTAAGAAAAATAATCGTTATCATAATATAGATGAAGATAAAGAATATAAAGCTGAAGAACTAATAAATACTTATTTATTAGATGATAATCCTTTACTTACTCAATATTTTTCTCAAACAATAAAAAACTTTAAAGCTCATGGAGAAAGTCATTTTAATCGAGTAGGAATATTCTCTTATTTATTAGGTAAACTTAATAATTTAAATGATGATATTATTGAAATATTATTATTAGCTAGTAAATATCATGATATTGGAAGAGAATTAAAAAATAATAAGAATCATGCTTTAAATAGTGTAAGTATGTTAAAAGAAAAACATATTTTAGATAATTATCAATACAAAGACTATGTCTATTTCTTAATCGAAGCTCATGGTTTTGATGATACATATGATTTAGAAATACTAAATAAATACCATATAGATAAACAATTTGCTTTATCTTTAGTTAAACTATTTAAAGATGCTGATGCCCTAGATAGAGTAAGATTTGATAAAGAAGATGATAAAAAAAGTGCTCTTAATATAAAATATTTACGAAATAAACATAGTTTATTACTAATAAAATTTGCTTATCAATTAAATGCTATGTATCAAAAAGATATAAAAAGAAATAAAGAACCATTAAAAAAATTACTATTAACCAATAAACATAATGTCAAAGAAAGTTAAAAAATAGCGAAAGTATCGCTATTTTTTGTTATAATAAATATTGGTGATATATAATGAGATATACAAAAGTAATCTTTATGGGAACACCAGATTTTGCAGTCCCTATCTTAGAAGCTCTAATCGCAAAAACTAATGTTATTATGGTTGTTACTCAACCAGATAAAGAAGTAGGACGTCATCATGAACTAGTTATGACTCCTATAAAAAAAGTAGCTCTAGAGCATAATATAGAAGTCTTTCAACCACAAAAAATAAAAGATGAATATGAACCTATTATCACTCTTAATCCAGATTTAATTATTACTTGTGCATATGGACAAATAATTCCTGAAGTAATCTTAAATAATCCTCGTCTTGGTTGCATAAATGTTCATGCTTCATTACTACCTCGTCTTAGAGGAGGAGCTCCTCTTCATCATGCCATAATTGATGGAGAAGAAAAAACTGGTATAACCATAATGTACATGGATAAAAATATGGATAGTGGCGATATTATTGCAACTAGAGAATATCTAATTAAAGATGAAGATAATGTTGGAATATTACATGACAAACTAAGTATTATGGGAAAAGAATTACTTATAGATACCTTACCATCAATTATTGATGGTACAAATAAAAGAATT
>CANQZL010000129.1 GCA_947628325.1 uncultured Bacilli bacterium | reverse complement strand
CTTTTAGGAATATTTACTTTTATTAATTTAAAATATAGATTATTAGAAACTGATGATTTTGTTTTAACAATTGATAAAGTTATGGGAATAGTTTTTGGAATTTGGTTAATTGTTGGTTTTATAGAAAAAATATTTTATGGAATTAAATTTATGAAAGTTAATGAAGAAATATTTCCTTTAATTACTTTTATTTCAGTTTTATTTCTAGTAATGGGTGTTATAGTTATTTTTAATCCATTTAAAGCTTTTATGTTAATTTCAAGATTAATTGGTCTATTTATGGTATGTGCTGGTTTATTTGAATCTATGGTATGTATGTTATTTAGAAGAAGAGCTAAGAATATTTTAAAAGTATTTGAGTAAACTATAAAAGGCTTAAAAAGTCTTTTTTTCTTGATTTATTAATTATTATATAGTATATTATTAGACAGAACGGAAGTGAGTATATGGAAATAGCACTTTTAATAGTATCAATTTTATTAATAGCAATCGTTTTATTACAAAGTAGTAAAGCAAGTGATTCTAGTCAAATAATTTCAGGTGGTAATGATATGTTATTCCAAAATCAAAAGGAACGTGGTGTTGAATTATTTATTACTCGTTTAACTATTGTTTTAGGAGCAGCATTTTTTATAATATCATTTATATTGTTTATTTTGTAGTCCACTATGGACTTTTTTTTTGCTATTAATTTAGATAAAAATATGGTATATTTATTTATGTATAGAAAGAATAAAGGGACCTAAAGGTGATAATATGAAAGAAAAGATATTAAATTTATTAGAAAATATTCATGAAGCTAAAGAAGCTATTGAAATTAATGATATGTTAGGGCTTAAAACTGCTGAAGAATATAGAGAAGTACAAGATACTTTAAATGAATTAGTAGATGAATATCAAGTTTTTTTTACTAAAAAAGGTAAATACATATTACTTAAAAATTGTCCTGGTTTAAAAATAGGTCGTCTTTCTGTTAGTAAAAAAGGTTTTGGTTTTGTTATATTAGATAAAGAAGATGATATCTATGTTGATGAACGTAATATGCATGATGCTATTCATGATGATATTGTCTTAGTAGAAGTATTCCCTTCAGGAGTAAGAAAAGAAGCTAAAGTTTTAAGAATTATTAAAAGAGAATTACAAAACTTAGTTGGAGAAGTTCATTTTGAAGATGATGGCGATGCTTATATTAAGTTAGATGATGATAAAAGAGAATTGACTATTGAGTTAACTCCTGATTCAGCTAAAAATTGTGTAGATGGACATAAAGTATTAGTTAAAGTAATTAAAGAAATAAATAAACATAGATATATAGCTGAAGTAGAAAAAATTATAGGACATAAGGATGATCCAGGAACAGATATTTTAAGTATTGCATATAAACATGGAATATATGAAGACTTTGGTGAAGAAGTAGAAAAAGAGTTAGAAGATATTCCTAATGAAGTAGCACCAAAAGATTTGGTTAATAGAAGAGATTTAACTAATGATGTAATATTTACAATTGATGGTGATGATACTAAAGATATTGATGATGCGATTGGTATTAAAATACTTAAAAATGGTAATTATGAATTAGGTGTTCATATAGCAGATGTTTCTAATTATGTTAAAGAGAATACTGCTTTAGGAGATGCAGCTTATGAACGAGGAACTTCTTCATACTTAGCTGATACGGTTATTCCAATGTTACCACATAAATTATCTAACGGAATATGTTCGTTAAATGAAGGTACTATAAGACTTACTATGTCTTGTGTAATGGAAATTGATCATAAAGGTAAAGTAGTTGATTATGATATTTTTCCTAGTTATATAAAAAGTCGAAAAAAAATGACTTATAAGAAAGTAAATGATATTATTGTCAGAGGTATAGTTGATCCTGGTTATGAAGAATTTGCTGATGATTTAATGAAAATGAATGAGTTACATAAGATACTTCGTAAAGAACATACTAGTCGTGGTTATATTAATTTTGATATAGATGAAGCAAAAATAGTTCAAGATGAAAATGGTAAAGCAATAGATGTTGTAAAACGTATAAGAGAAGAAGGAGAAATGCTTATTGAAGATTTTATGATTGCTGCTAATGAAACAGTAGCTAGTCATATTTATAATATGCAGTTGCCTTTTATTTATCGTGTTCATGATGTCCCTAAACCAGAAAAGATAGATGAATTTATGACTCTTGTTAAAATACTGGGTTATAAAATAACTGGTAATATTCATGAATTAACACCTAAGTCAATTGATAGTATACTTAATCAATTAAGAGATAAAAAAGAATTTGAAATACTATCTAGTTTACTATTAAGAAGTATGAGAAAAGCTGAATATAGTAAAGAAAATATAGGGCATTTTGGCTTAGCTAGTAGGGCTTATACACATTTTACTAGTCCAATAAGAAGATTTCCTGATTTAGTAGTTCATCGTTTATTAAAAACTTATTTAGTTGATAATGATATGTCAATGACGACTATTCAAACATTAGAAAACAACTTAGTAGAAATAGCTCAACATTCTTCTGAAAGAGAAGTTGCAGCAGTAGATGCTGAAAGAGATGTTCTTGATATGAAGATGGCAGAATATATGGAAGATCATATTGGAGAAGAATATGTAGGTATGATAAATACAATTACTAATTTTGGCTTTTTTGTTGAACTTCCTAATTTAGTAGAAGGTTTGGTACATGTTCAAACTTTAAAAGGAGATTATTTTACTTATGTACCAGAAATTCTGGCAATGATTGGTAAATCAACAAAGAAGATGTATCGTTTAGGGGATAAAGTTAAAGTCAGATGTGTTTCTGCATCAAAGGAAAATTCAATGATTGACTTTGAACTGGTGGAGGTTTTAGAAGATGGAGATAAAAAACAAGAAAGCTAACTTTGATTATTATATTGAAGAAAGTATTGAATGTGGAATTGAGCTTAGAGGTACTGAAATTAAATCTTTAAGAAAAGGCTCGGCTAATTTAAAAGATACTTTTGCTATTATAAAGAATGATGAGGTATATTTACTAAATATGTATATTGCTAAATATGAGGAAGGAAATATATTTAATCATGATGAAAGAAGAACAAGAAAACTTCTTTTACATAAAAAAGAAATAAAAAAATTAAAAGAAAAAGTGACAAGAGAAGGATATAGTTTAGTACCTTTAAAAGCTTATTTAGTACGTAATAGAGTTAAAATATTATTAGGGGTTGGAAAAGGTAAAAAGCTATATGATAAGCGTGAAACAATTAAAGAAAGAGATTTAAAAAGGGAAGAAATAAGAAGAGTAAAGTAGGGTGAAGTTATGAAGAAGTATTTAATATTCTTTATCTTTGCCTTTTTTTTGTTTAGTTATAAAGTATTAGCTATTACTAAAGCTCCTCTTGATATTACAAAAATGAGTATCGAAGATTTAGAGAATGCTTTAGAAAAAGGCTATATAACAAGTGAAGTATTAGTTAATTTGTATTTGGAACGAATAGAAAAATATGATGATTTATTTAATTCAATTAATCAGATTAATGAAAATGCTATTGAAGAAGCTAGAAAATTAGATGATGAGCGAAAAGAAGGTAAGATAAGAGGTAAGTTACATGGTATTCCTTTATTAGTAAAATGTAATATAGATGTAGAAGGTCTTCCAACAACAGCCGGGACAAAGGCTTTGTTAGATAATTATCCTAATAATAATAGTTTTGCTGTTCAAAAATTAATCGATGAAGGAGCTATTATACTTGGTTCAACTAATATGAGTGAACTTGCTTTTTCAGCAGGCAATTCATATAGTTCTTATGGTTATGTTAAAAATGTTTTTAATACTAACTATACCCCTTATGGTAGTAGTGGTGGTTCAGCAGTAGCAGTTAAGGCAGCTTTCGCTGCTGCTTCTTTAGGAACAGATACTAATTCTTCAGTAAGACTTCCGGCATCGGGAGCTGGGTTAGTTGGGGTTCGTCCTACTTTAGGTCTTGTTAGTCGTAGTGGGGTTATACCTTATGATATTGAAAGAGATACTATAGGAGTTTTAAGTAGAACTGTTAAAGATAATGCTTTATTACTTTCTATTATATCTGGAACGGATACTAATGATGAAAAAACTAAAAATATTGAAGTTCCTGATTTGTCTTTAAAAGATACTTCTTTAGAAGGTATTAATATTGGAGTACCTGTTCAATATGTAAAAGGAAGCGGAGCTTTAACTTCAGTTACTGGAGAAACTGATGAAGAAATTTATGAATTATTAATAAAGTCTTTAAAAGAATTAGAAAGTAAAGGTGCTCATCTAATTT
>CANQZL010000128.1 GCA_947628325.1 uncultured Bacilli bacterium | reverse complement strand
AACTAAAATTTGACAAAAAAATAACCATTTTATAATGGTTTGCACTATTTTTATATTTCAAAACTGATAAATTCCCGGAAAAGAATATGAATGTTTGATAGAAAATGTTACTGATGATGGGAAGTATTTTATAGGACGAAGTTATATGGATGTTCCTTCTGAAGATGGAGTAATATTTATTAAGTATAATAGTAGGTATATGATAAATGATTTTGTTAATGTTAAAGTGATTTCATCGCTTGACTATGATTTGATAGGAGAAATTAAAGAATAAAAACTAATGGATGTTTTTATTCTTTTTGTATGATATAATTTAGATAATAGAGGTGGTTTATGTGTCAGTAGAAATTGCAAATAAAGAGGAATTAGTATCATTAGCTTCTTCTTTGAATACTAAAGCAAAGGATTTAGATGATAGTTTATCTTCTTTAAAATCTACTCTAGGTAATATATCTGATTATGATGGAATAAATATTGGTTCTGCTGGTAGAACACTTTCTAATAATTTGGAAAACGTAAAAACAGATATACAAACAGTTAGTAGTAATATTGTAACATATGCAGAAACTGTTACTGGTTTTGATATAGATGATTTTAGTACTTCTTCTGGGGATGAAGTACCTTATGAAGATTTGTTTAAAAATGATGGTACGAGAGAGGGTATAGCACGTTCTATATGGAATTTCTTAAAATATAAAGGATTAAGTGACTATGCAGCAGCAGCAGTATTAGGCAATATTCAAGCAGAATGTAATTTTGATCCTGCAGCAATTGAAAGTGCAACTGGAAAAGGTTTTGGTTTAATACAATGGACTGGTGGGAGAAGAACAGCTTTAGAAGCAGCAGCAAAAAAAGCTGGTGTTAGCCCTAGTGATTTACAATTTCAATTGGAATATTTGTGGAAAGAATCTTTAGATCCTAATTCTAGTTATGGAAAATCTTTAACAAAAGCAGGTTTTTATACAGCTACTTCAGCATCTGATGCTGCAAAAATATTTCATGACGTAGTAGAAAAGTCTGCAGATAGTGATGCAAGAATTAAAACTAATAGGTGTGATACGGCTGAAAAATGGTATGCGAAATTTAAAGGTACAAGTGCTGGAAATGTTGGTTCCGCAACAATATCAGGTAATGCATCAAGTTGGGCTGATTACGTAAGTGGTAATTCTGGTGCTCATTATAGCTATTCTAATGGTAGTGGAGGACATAGTAGTTCTGGTAGTTATAGTTCTGGAGCTGCTACTACAGTAGATAAATTTCCTGAAACAACAGCTGATAAAACTGTAAAGATTGAAGATATAGATATTACGGGATTAATGGAATATTTAGATACAGTTGAAGGAAAAACTATTGTATTACCAGAGGGTTATGGAAGAATATATGCTTATATGGGATGGCAATGTATAACAAATAAAAGAACAGATCAATATAGGCTTTTAACATCAACTGGTTTAACTTTTAATGAAGAAGGTTTTGGAATGGTTGGAGATAGATACGTTGTTGCTGTAACGCAAACATATGGTAATATCGGCGACTTTATTGATGTAGTACAAGAAGATGGTACGGTTATTAAGTGTATTATTGGTGATTATAAAGGAATACATGAAAATATTTGGGGACATGCAAATGGAAAATCTGTAGTCGAATTTGTCGTAGATAAAGCGTCATGGTATGGTTCTGATAAGTCAGTTGCTAAATTACATCCTGAGTGGATTCAATGTGTTGATAAAATAATAAATAAAGGTAATTATTTTGATTATGCTCAAAAGTTTAAAAAGATTACTGATGAAATTGAAGTTCCAATTGAAGTAAATTTTGCTGATGTGTAATAAGTAAAATTAATGACAAATTTTGTTAAAAATAATTTTTATTATTAATATAAATGATATAATTTAGATAATAGAGGGAGGTATTTGAATGGAAGTAGTAAGTCATAATGTAGAAGCAATGCGTGCATGGTCTGGAAATATTAATACTGCAGCAACTGACTATAAGGACTTTATTAATAACTTATACACTTTGGTAGATAACTTAGTATCTTCAGATTTTACAGGTGGTTTATCTCAAGATTTTGAAAATCTAGTATTAGATAAGAAAGATGACTTTATTAGATATTCAGAAGTCTTAGAAGAATGTGCTGAATTAATAGATAAAACTTCAACAAATATAGAAAATGATGAAGAAGAATTAAGAAGTCGTATTCAAAGTCATGATGTTTTTAGTGATAAAATGAATATTTAATAAATTAATTGAATAGGAGGAATTAATAATGGCTGATGGAAATACAAGAATGTTGCCTGAAGAGGCAAGAGATAAAGCAGAACAAATGAAGAAATTAGCTGAAAATATAGAAGCATTATTAAATGATGTTGATGCTAAAATGCAAGAGATAAATGATGAAGAAACTGGAACTTATCAAGGTAAATATAAACCTAGTGAATTAAGAAGTGAGTTGGATTCATTTAGAGCAACATTTTATCAGGCAAGTGGACAAATTAAACTATTTGCTACTGATGTTATAACAACTGCAAATACAATGTTATCAGAATAGTAAGAATGTACTTTTTATAAATCATTTATAAAAAGCTTTTTTTCTAGGAGAGTGAAAAAAATGAGTGGAAAATATAAACATATTCCGGAGGAAATAAGTGTTGTTGTGTCAAAATTAAGATCTCTAATGCAAGACTATGATGAGGAAATAAATCAATTAAATCAATTAGTTTCAATTATAGAAACATCTAGTGATTGGAAAGATGCACAAGTTAAAACATCTTTTGTGTCAACAGCTAGTGCATATATTGCTTCTTATAATGGTCTTATAACTATGATGGAAAGATATATAAATTATTTAGAGAATAAAAATAATAGTGGAAGTGCTCTTGAAAAAGCATATTCGTAAGGATGATGATTATGTCTAAAGATCAAAAATTTAACCCAGCTGTTTATGTTAATACATCTGAATTAATAGCTTGGGGTGGAAAGATGCGTTCAATAAATGAGCAAGCAGTGAACACTTTGAATTCCTTTATGAATTCGGTTAATAGTTTAGAAGAATCTTGGGAAGGTGATTCCTTTACCAGTTTTAGTGATAACATTGATATTTTTATTAAATCTGCGATTGCAACACATCAAATGATGTCAGATGTCGAGTCATTTTTATATAATGTCGTTGAAACAATGGAAAAACAATAATAAGGGGAGATTATTATGGATTATGCTAGTATAGCAAGTAGATTAGAATCTGATATTTCAAGTTTGAATTCTATTCTTGATGGAATTAATGGTCTTTCTTTTGAAGGAATTTGGAATGGAGAAGCTGCCTATAAACAAACTAGTGACTTAAAAACTGCTACTTATAATGCTGAGCGTCAAAGAAATATAGTTAAAAATTTTATAGGAGCTTTAAAAAAGCTTCAAACTTATAAAGATAATAAAGATAAAATATCTTCTTTAGAATCACAAAAAAAATCATCATCAGAAGAAGGAGCAGATGAATATAATAGTGGTATTAATTCACAAATTTCAAATTTAGAAGGTCAGAATAATAGATTAAAAAGAGAAATAAATTCGGCAATAAATATTTCATCTGTTAGTACGCAATTTGAAAAAGTTACTTATACACCTGATGAAACATATAAAGATTATATTGTTGATTTAGCAGATTTTTATGGTTTATTTAAATCAAAATCATTAAGTGAATTTGATACTAATGATACATTGTTTAATTATATACCAGAACAACAGGTTGTTGGAAGATTAAATGAAATTAAAAGTCAGTATTCTGGACGTGATGCGGCAGTTAATTGTGCTTTAGGAATTATGCAGATGGCTGCTTCTGTTGGAAAGATGATTGATTATCACTTGGAAGAACCCGGTCATACATATTACCATCAAGAATTCCCTTTAGGCGAGTTAGTTAATGGTACAGATTGTGTTTCTTTTGTTTCTTGGGCAATAAATCAAGGGTCAACAACTCCTTTCCTTTTACGTGATACTGAAGAATTTAAAAGTCAAGGAGTTAAAACGTCTTTTGAAAGTGCTAAAAAGGGAGATATCTTATCATTTAATGAACACCATGTTGCTTTAATTGTTGATAATGATCCTTCATCTGGACAAATGCTTGTTGCAGAAGCTGCTGGACGTGGTAATGGTGTCGTATTACATATAAGAAGTTATAAAAATTTATCCGGTCAAGCACAAGCAAGAGATATGTCTGAGTATTATAGTTAGTAAAGTCTTTTTAAAGACTTTTTTTTAATATAATGATATAATTGTTTTTGAATAGAAAGAGGGTATTATTATGATTAAGTTACCACAATCATTGGTTATGAAAATTAATCATTTACTAGGTA
>CANQZL010000127.1 GCA_947628325.1 uncultured Bacilli bacterium | reverse complement strand
CTCATCAATTCCTGGAAAAGACAAATTATCTGAAAAAATAAAGTCTCCTGCTTTATACTTTTTTAACCCACTCATTTTCTTTCTTAGAGCTAAAAATTCCTCTTCAGTAAATAACAATTGCTTAGTTTCTTTACTATAAACTGGAATATATTTATTATACATTGCCAAAAATAATTTAACATCTGTTAAATTCAAATCTACTGATATTTCAGGTGCTAACAGATAAGGAGCAACTTTGCTTTCTTCAAATAAAAAATATTCATGTTCTCCATTAACATAAAACATAGATATAGAATCCCTGTCTCTAGAAATATTCCTAGAATTTCTATCACTTACATAATTAGGATCAGTAATCTTACGAAGAAATTCTTCTAATTCTATAAAATTTTTAATCTCATATACAACACTTTTATCCATCATTAAAGCCTACCTTCTACCTAAAATATACATAACTTTAATGAGAGTGTCAATTAAACGTTCAAAAAAATAGACAATAGCTTGTCTATTTATCATATCTTCTTTTAGAAGTTATATCATCATTTAATAATTTAATAAATTCTTCTAATGTTACAGTAGTAGTTTCTTCACTACCAGCTCTTCGATAAGAAACTGTTTTACTATCAGCTTCTTTTTGACCAAGAATTAACATATAAGGTATCTTTTTAATAACTGATTCACGTAATTTATAACCTAATTTTTCATTACGATTATCTAATTCTACTCTAAAACCTTCTTCTTCTAAAGCCTTATATATTTCTTTAGCATATTCTTCATGGTATTCAATATTTACAGGAACAACTTGAATTTGAACTGGAGCAAGCCATACTGGTAAATATCCTTTAGTTTCTTCTAAGTAATAAGCCATAAATCTATCTATACTACCAAAAATTGCTCTATGTAATACAACAGGAGTTTTCTTATTACCATCAGAATCAATATATCCTAAATCAAAACGCATAGGTAAACAGAAATCTAATTGACAAGTAGATAAAGTATATTCTGGTCCAACTGCTGGTTTTACTTGAACATCTAATTTAGGTCCATAGAAGGCTGCTTCACCAATCTTCTCTACATAATCATATCCTAAATCATTTAAAACTTCTCTTAATGTAGTTTCAGCATTATTCCACATTTCATCATCAGGATAATATTTAACTTTATCTAGAGGATCTCTTAATGATAGTTCAAATCTAAAATTTTCAATACCAAGTTCTTTATATACTTCTAAGATTAAATTAACTACTGATGAAAATTCTTGTTCAATTTGTTCTGGTGTTACAAATAAGTGAGCATCATTTTGACAGAAAGTTCTTACTCTTTCAATTCCTTTTAAAGATCCACTAGTTTCAAAACGACAATCTCTAGCTATTTCACCAATTCTAATTGGTAAATCACGATAAGAATGAATACTATTACTATAAATCATCATATGATGAGGACAATTCATTGGACGTAAAACAAATTCTTCATCTTCAACTTTCATTTTAGGAAACATATTATCTTTATAATGATCCCAATGTCCTGAAGTTTTATATAATTCAACATTTCCTAATGGTGGAGTTAAGACATGCTTATATCCTAACGCTCTTTCTTTACCCTTTATATAGTTTTCTAACATTTCCCATATTAAATAACCATTAGGTAAGTACATAGGCATTCCTTTACCTACTAAATCACTAACCATAAAGATTTCCAAATCTTTACCTATTTTACGATGATCACGTAATTTCATTTCCTCTAATTCTTTTAAATAAGCATTAAGTTCTTCTTCTGTAGGAAAACATACCCCATATATTCTTTGAAGCATTTTATTATTAGCATCACCTTTGTAATAAGCTCCACTAAATTTAGTTAATTTAAAATATTTAAGTTCTTTTGTATTAGCTACATGAGGACCACGACAAAGATCTGTAAAATCACCTTGTGTATAACAAGAAATATTACCATCTTCCATTCTTTCTATTAAATCAATTTTGTATTCATCATCTTTAAACATTTCTAAAGCTTCTTTTTTAGATATTTCTCTACGAATAATATTCTTAGCTGACTTAGAACATTTTTTCATTTCTCTTTCTATTTTTTCTAAGTCTTCTTCTTTAATTACTTCATCACCTAAATCAATATCATAATAGAAGCCTTCAGAAACTACTGGACCTACCCAGAATTTAGCTTGAGGATATAAATGTTTAACAGCTTGGGCAAGTAAATGAGCACAACTATGATTTAAAATATTTAATTTTTCATCTTCTTTAAAATCTACCATATAAATTCCTTCTTTCTAAATAAAAAACCACACTATTTGCAAGGAGCAAATAATGCGGTACCATCCTTATTTTTACTTAATTTAAGATAACGGCTATTAACCGGGTTTTATTAAACCTCTTAGAAGATAGTAACTATTAAGTCTTCTACTCGTTTCCACCAACCACGAGTTCTCTATAAGCAAGATTCTTAATAATCATGTTCTTCCTCATCGAATTAACTAAATCTTACTACCAATATTTTAATTTGTCAAACTATTTTAATTAATATATTGGTCCATATAAATCCATATCAGTTATCTCTGTTGGTTCATATACGGTCCCTGTAAACCATATTTCTCCTGATGATTTATCTCTTATTAAGAACATAAATGGTTTATCAAATGTTAAATCTATTTCTTCAACAGGAACTTTATATAAATAATCAAAGCCACAAGAATATGCTCCTAAACCACCAACTGCTGTAGCAGCAGTTGCTCTAATACCAGTATTAGAAAATTCTATATTAGCTTTATGAACAGCTGTATCAATATAAGTTCCTTTATTACTTGTTAGCTTAGATAAATCTGCTTTACTTTTATCAAAGACATCAGTAATCCCCATTTTCTTTAAATCATTAATTAAATTTAATTCATATGCAAAATTAAATACTGGTATTTTACCTGTTAATTTAGTTAATTTACCATCAGTATAATTCTCTATTTTCTTAGAATCTTTTAAGTTATTAATAATTTCTTCTATTTTTTTAGAACTTATATCATTTATATAGTTATCTAATGATGTATTAGTAGGCATTATTCCTACATATTGTAATGTAGTACCATCATATTCTTTTAAATCTTTAGCAAATATTTTGACATCATTATCAACATAGAAGGAAAAATCTGTTGAACTATCAACTTTTCCATAACTAGAATCTATTTCTTTAATATAATTATTAACATAACTTTCAACTGGTTCATAATCATATTCTACTCCTGGAGCCCCACATTCTTCACTATCAACAAATTTTTTATATTCACTAGTTACTGTTTTTCTTATGTTATCTTCTTTTACATCTTTTACTATGTCATATCTATTAGCTGAAGCAGCTATTGAGACAGATTTAACTCCATAATTTAAATTATTAAATTTTAATTCTGTATATCCATCAGAATTTAATGCTCCAACACCTACAAAGTATTCTTCATGAGGATAATTCGCTGAGAAAGATTTATCTTCACTTTGAATTTTATTAACCCATTCCATATCAATAGCTAAAGTATTAATTAAGATAAAATCTTTATTACTAACATCTTCTAATAAATTAGGTATTAATTTAAAAGTATTATCACTAACCCACTTGTTTATATTATTAGGACTAGTAAATGAATCATAAAATACTTGGGCACTATACTTGTCTTGTAAAGTCTTAATAAAATTACTATTAATAGTATCTTTCATATTATCTTTAATATATAATCCATTAGCTAAAGATAAATTCTTACTATTAGTATACTTTTTACCATTATAATCTCCTACTACCGCCCTAATTTGGGCTTTAGTATCTCCATTAGTACCTTCATTTAACATTTCTAAAGCATACTTAATAGATAGTGGACTATAAACTTTATTTTGAGATTTATTTTCTTCTTTTAAGAAGAATAAATCAAACTCTGAAACATTATTATTTGCCATTTTATAAGCCGAATTTATCGTAACATTTTCTTGTTTTTTCTTTGAATTTTTATCTCCCTTAAATAAAGTACTACCAACTATTCCAAGAACACAAATAACTACCAAAACAACTCCTACTATTATTAAAACCTTTTTATTGTTGGACTTTTTAACTTCCGTTTCTTTACTTATTTCATTACTCATATCACACCTCTTTATCTATAATACTAATATATCAAATTTTAAGCACAAAGTCTCATGTAAGTTTCATCTCATCATCATCTAAATCAAATTTATCAACAGCATTCAATATAGCTAACCTATTACCATCTTTATCTATCTTATATCTCTTAGGAAAACTAAGTATTTGTTTCTGTTTATTTCTCTCCATTGTTTCTTTTACTCTTCTATTTAATTCTTCTCCTTCATATCCATAAACATCTTGATAT
>CANQZL010000126.1 GCA_947628325.1 uncultured Bacilli bacterium | reverse complement strand
TCTTCAATTCAAAGTCAAAGAATGATTAATGAGGGATTTGCTAAACATAATAATTTAAACATTGTTAAAGAATATGTCGATGATGGATATTCTGGAGGTGATTTTGATAGACCAGCATTCAAGCAAATGATAGAAGATATAGAAAATGGCATTATTAATTGTGTTATAACAAAAGATTTATCAAGACTTGGTCGTGAAATGTATAAGACTGGAAAATATATTGAAGAATATTTTTTAGAACATAATATTAGATATATTGCTATTAATGATTCTTATGATTCTAATATTGGAGATTCTATGTTAGGACTTAGACTAGGTGTTAATGATTTATATTTAAGAGATGTTTCTAAAAAGGTTCGCTCTTCTTTTAGAGTAAAACAAGAAAAAGGGGAATATATTGGTAGTTTTCCATGTTATGGGTATATGAAAAATCCTAACGATAAACATAAATTAATAATAGATCCTGAAGCAAGCAAAGTAGTTAAATTAATTTATAATCTCTATTTAGAGGGGATAGGTGTTACTAAAATATGTCGAAAATTAACAACAGAGAAAATTGCTATTCCTATCGTTTACAAAAAAGAACCTAGAGGTTTATTAGTTACTGAAAATGAGGGATTTGGTGTTTGGAAAAATTCTACTGTAAGAAGTATTTTAAAAAGTCAAATGTATATTGGTAATATGGTTCAACATACTCACGAAAAAATAAGTTATAGAGGGAAAAGATGTAGACATATAAAAGAAGAAGAATTTATTATAGTAGAAAATACTCATGAGTCAATAATCAGTAAAGAAGATTTTTTTACAGTACAAAAAATGTTAAAAGATAAAAGCTATACGCCGAAAGAAAAAAATTTTAATAGATTTTTACTTTCTGGTATGTTGTTTTGTGGTAAATGTAATCATACTTTAGGAATAAGTGTTAAAGAAACTAAAAAAACTTCATCATTTTACACACATTGTAATCATTATTTAAGAAAAGGCAAAGCAAGTGGATGTACACCTAACAGATTAAATTATCATTTATTAGAAAAAGATATTATAGAATTTCTTAATGCAATTGGTAAGGAATTTATAAAACGCTATGATTTAAGAAAGTTAGTTGAAGATACTGTTTATATTTATAATAAAGATATAGAAGAAATGAAAAATAAACAACAAGAAATTAATAAAAAAATAGAAAAGAAAATTAATATAATATCTAATTTGTATAATGATAAACTTGAGGGAATTATCTCTACTGATGTCTATAAAAACTTATCAGATAATCACGAAAAAGAATTACAACAATTAAAGATAGAAAAAGAAACTATTAACAATAGCTTAAATATATTTGCTGATCTATCAAAAGAAAAAGAATTTACAAAGTGTCGTAAGAAAGTAGAAGATTTTATGAGATTAAAAACTCCATCAAGGAGTACAATTAAAAATTTAATAGATAAAATTGTTGTTTATGATCAAGGTAATTCTAAAGAAGTTAAAGTATATTTTAAATTTAAAAAATTAGAATATATTTCTAGTAATTTAAAATAATTTTGTCCTAATAGTTATAATAAGAGTACAGGCAACCCTATATTTTTTAATAACTTTAAAAGAGCAACGGGGATTACATGTGTCTTTTTAAGTTATGGTGGCTCTAGTTTATTAGTTAGTATGATTGCTATTGGAATAATTTTAAGTGTTAGTAAAATGCCTAAAAATTAAAAAACTTGGATAATACTATTTTGGTATAATTAATTTGAAAATGTGATAGAATGACGGTAAGGAGTGAAGTTATGAAAGAAAAAATAGTTTTAAGAAGTGCCCATCCTGAAGAATACGTAGATTTAGAAATAGAAGTAAGAGTATTGAGTAACGAGGAGATAAGTGCTTATTTAGCAAGTATTCCCGATGATAAAAAATTTTTGGCGACTAAGAAAGCTAAAGTATCAGCAAGAGTTGGTATACCAGGAGAAGTTATTAAAACAGAATTAATTACTAATATTGATGGAAAAGAATATATTCTTAGTGAAGAAAGTAATACAGTTTTAGAAAGAGAACAAAGTGATGGAACAAAAGAAGCTGATATTGTTGTAAGAAATATTAATAGTACTTCTAATGAAGAGTATATAGTAAAATATGCGAAATTTGTTGCTACTTATACACCAGATGGAGATGAGTATATACCTAATCCAGATGTAAGAATGTTAACTCAAGTACCTGAAAATGTAATGATTACAACAGCTTGGGGAGCTAGAGCTTTGTGTTTAAGAGGGAGCTATATTGTTACTTATGATGCAGCAACAAATGACTATAATACTTTAGAACAAGGAGCATTTAATTCAACTTATGAAGTTGTTCCAGCTCCACAAATGAGACTATAAAAATAAAATGGAAAAAATAGATGTTTTTCCATTTTTGTATGGTATAATTAAAATAGCGGAAGGGGCGATGCTATGGATACTAAGAATATTGTTAATTTAAATGATTTTACTTTATTAGAAGATAATAAAATATATTTTTATCCAGAAAATGCTATTAATAATACTAAAATAACTAAAAAGTTATCTAAACTTTGTGTACTATTTGAACTTAATAGTAATAAAGGACAAACTAATATGTATATTCATTTATATGATAAAGATAATATAAAAATATATTCTA
This sequence comes from uncultured Bacilli bacterium, assembly GCA_947628325.1. Lineage (GTDB taxonomy): Bacteria > Bacillota_I > Bacilli_A > RF39 > UBA660 > Coprovivens. Next base: position 1,735 of record CANQZL010000126.1, on the reverse strand, counting down.
GTTATTCAATTTTATTAGAAGAAATAAGTCCATATAATTTTTTAATTATTAATGGTAGTAAAAATAAAAATACAATAGATTTTAAAAATTTAAATTATAAAAGTTTTCTAAAGTTTTTAAGAGATAATAAAGACTTAGTTAATATGATTGAAGAACTTAAAAATGGTTTAGAAGATAAAAAAAATATTTTAAATAATAAGAAAGAAGATATAAATAAACTTTCTGTAACTAATATTTTAAGTTATTTTCAAAATATAAATGGTTTCTTAATAAATAAGATAGAAAATGTTTTATCAATAAGAGAAGGTACTGAAGATTATGACTTATCAAAAACTATTTTAAGAAATATAAGAAATAATAGTAAGTTAGTTATTCATAATGAAGCTGATACAAATCTTATTTATTATTCTTTATATAGTATCTTTTTAAAAAATATTAAAAGTAATCATTTAAGACCAAAAGATATTTTAGATATTAAAGATTTAAAAGTAGATACTAATAAAACAATGATACCTTTAGAAGAATTTACTAAATTTTTAACATCTTTTGAAGATAGTTCTAAGACAATTGAATCTTTAGTAGGAGAAAGAATTATTTATATTTTAGATGATAAAAAGAATATTAAAGAATATAAAAATTATTTAAAAGTTATAATGTGTGATGACTTGTTTATTGATAATGATAAAAAAATAAGAAGTATTAAAGAAATTTCTTTAAAAGATTTAATTATAGATAGTTTATCTTCATATAATTATTATCCATTAACTAAGAATAGAGTATTATTGTATAATGTTGTTGATAATAATGTTAACTTTGTTACAATTATTAGTATAGATTTAATATTAGATTTATTTAGAACATATAAGATAAATAATACTCCTGAATATAAAAATAAAACAGAATTGTTTAATAGTTTAGTTAAATTAATAAATGATGATAAAGTTGATAAAAAAGAATTACTAGAACTATATATTCTATTATTACTTAATATTAATATTTATTGTCATAAGAATATAGAACATAATATTATTTTTGATAGTGAAAAATTAATGTTAAATTATGAGTTTAAAAATAGTAAACCAGTAATAAGTATAATTGATAGTACTAAAAAGAAATATGCTCATTTAGCTTTTTTAAGTACTGAAGCTGAAAGTGAAATAAATAAATCAATAAAGAAAAGTGAAAAGGCTTTTAAGACAGTTGCAAATAAATATATATATAATAGTTTAGAAAGAAACTTAGATAAACTTAGTATTGGTATTAATATTGATGATATTACTCATGATGGAGTACATTTAAAATTTGGTAAAAAACTAGATGTAAATGTATTTAAAGGAACTATAGATTTAGGTGAATTATTAGTTTCTATGTCATCTATAAAAAGAAAAAAAATGAAAATTATTAATGAAGAAAATATTGATAGAGAGATATCTTATGTATATGGATTGAGTAAAGATGAGTATGACTATATTATGCGTAATGCTAAAGAGATAGCTACTATTATGGAAATAAAAGATTTAGATAATCCTATATATAAAGAAATTGTTCAAATATATAATGAATTTTCTAATTATAATGATAATATGAAAGAAGAAAAGCTTTCTCGTTTAAAAAAATTGTTAGAAATAAAATAGTAGGCTAAAAATTTAGTCTACTTTTTAGTTAGTGTAGAATAAGTGAGGAGATTTTTTAACTTAAAAATAAGTTTTATAATTAAATTCATTTTAAGTCTAGA
>CANQZL010000125.1 GCA_947628325.1 uncultured Bacilli bacterium | reverse complement strand
TATATAGATCAATTAACATCATTAAAAAATCGTAATTATTTAAATGAAAATATTAATAATTGGAATAAAAATAGTATCTATCCTCAAGCAACAATTATTGTAGACTTAAATCAAGTTCAAACAATTAATGATACCTTAGGATATGAACAAGGAGATGCTCAAATAAAAGCTGCAGCTAATGTCTTAATTAAAACCCAATTAGATAATACAGATATTATGCGTACTGATGGTAATGAATATTTAATTTATTTAGTTGGCTATCAAGAAAAACAAGTCGTAAGTTATATTAGAAAACTATATAAAGAATTTAAGAATCTTCCTTATGAACATGGTGCTGCAATCGGTTATAGTATGATAAAAGATGGTATGAAAACTGTTGAAGATTCTATAAACGAATCAATAGAAGATATGCGTAAGAAAAAGGAAGAAATAGAAGCTGGACTAAATGAAAAAGAAAAATAAAAAGAATTTCTTTGTAAGATTTTGGGAGGCCTTTTGGCGACCTGAGATGTTAATATTACCAGGGCAGATAGCTTTCTTCCTTTTTCTATCTCTTGTACCAACAATTACTTTAATAGGTTATTCATGCTCTTACTTAAAATTATCTAATAATCTGGTACAATCTTTGGTTTCAAATGTCTTAGGTAGAGATATATCAAAATTACTAACTCCAATTCTTACAGCTACAAAGATTACGCCAACATTTTTTATCACCTTAGGTATTGGATATTTTCTTGCTAGTAATGGTATGTCTTCAATTATTATAGCTTCTAATACTTTATATGGTATTAAAGATTCTGGTTTCTTTAAAAGAAGACTAAAAGCTCTAGTAATGGAAATTGTTATAGTAATATTATTCCTTTTTATATTAGTAGTACCATTACTAGGCAATAATATTATTAATATAATGCATTATTTTAATTTAGATGCTGAGACAACATCTATCGTCATTAGTACCTTAAAATTATTAAAAGGACCAGTATCTTGGATTATAATTTTTATCTTTATTAAAACTATATATACTATGGCTCCTGATAAAAAAATACCAAGTAAAAATGTTAATGGTGGAGCAATATTTACAACTATAGGCTGGATTCTTTCTACATCTTTATATTCATATTATATAAGTCATTATGCTAACTATTCTATCTTTTATGGTAGTTTAGCTAACATAGTTATCTTAATGTTATGGGTATATTTATTATCTTATATATTTGTTATAGGCATTGCTATGAACTATCGTGAAGAGCAAGAAAAAACAGGTATTATGGAAATAAATCGCGTTATTGAAGAATCTGCTAAAAGTGCTCCTGTAATGGAAGAACCACCAAAGAAGAAAGAAAATAAAAAGACTCATAAAGAAATAACTTCAGAAGACAAAGAGAATCAAGAAGAAAAAAAATCTTGATTCTTTTGTTTTATAAAAAAAATTATTTGTCAATATAGAAATTAAATAATATTTTAGATATAATTATTCTTGGTGATTAGATGGAACAAGTTATAGAATTCCTAGTTTCTTCACTAGGATTACAAGAAAAACAAATAAAAGAAGTATTACAAATGCTAGAAGAAGGAGCAACTATTCCCTTTATAGCAAGATATCGTAAAGATAGAACTGGTAATTTAAATGAAGATCAAATAAGAGCTATAGAAGAACAATATAAATATCAAGAAAATCTTTTAAATAGAAAAGAAGATGTAATAAGATTAATTGATGAAAAAGGTTTATTAACAGATGAATTAAAAGAAAATATTTTAAAATGTAGTAAACTTACTGAAGTAGAAGATTTATATCGCCCTTATAAAGAAAAGAAAAAAACTAAAGCTAGTGAAGCTATTAAAAATGGTCTAGAACCATTAGCTAAAATGATTATGTCCTTTCCAACTACTGGTTCATTAGAAGAACTAGCTAAAAAATTTATAAATGAAAATGTAAAAGATACTGATGCTGCTTTAGAAGGAGCAGGCTATATAATAGCTGAATGGATAAGTGATAATGCTTCTTTTCGTAAATGGATTAGATATAACGTTTTTCAAAATGGAACAATAACTTCCAAGATAAAAAAGAATGCTGAAGATCCAAATAAATTATATGAAATGTATTATGAATTTGCTGATAGAGTTAAATATATAAAACATTATCGTGTTTTAGCTTTAAATCGTGGTGAATCAGAAAAAGTTTTAACTGTTTCTATAGATATGGATAATGATGCTATTACTTCTTACTTAGAATCTAAATTAATCAAAAATAAAGAGTCTTTTGTTGTTCCTTTAGTAAAAGATAGTATTAAAGATTCTTTAAAGAGATTAATTCTTCCTAGTATTGAAAGAGAAGTAAGAAGTGAATTAACTGAAAAGGCCGAAACTTTAGCTATTGAAACATTTGGAACAAATTTAGAACACTTATTACTTACAAGACCAATAAAAGGAATGACTGTTTTAGGTTTTGATCCTGGATATGTTAATGGTTGCAAATTAGCTGTTGTTGATCCTTCTGGAAAATATCTAGATTCTACAGTAATAAAACCATTTCTAAATGGTGCTAATCAAGATAAGTACATAGAACAAAGCAAAACAATTGTCAAAAATTTAATTACAAAATATAATGTAGATATTATTTCTATAGGAAACGGAACAGCTTCTCGTGAGTCAGAAAAATTTTGTGCAGAATTAATTAATGAATATAAATTACCATGTAAATATGTTATTACCTCTGAAGCAGGAGCTTCTATATATAGTGCATCTAAACTAGCTATTGAAGAATTCCCTGATTTAGCAGTAGAAAAACGTAGTGCAGTATCTATAGGTCGTCGTTTACAAGATCCATTATCAGAATTAGTTAAAATAGATCCTAAATCAATTGGTGTAGGAGAATATCAATACGATGTTAATCAACGTGAACTTTCTGATGCCTTAGATTTTACAACTTCTAAAGTAGTTAATAGTGTTGGTGTAAACATTAATACAGCTTCTAAAAGTATTTTAAAGTATGTTTCTGGACTAACTAAATCAGTAATAGAAAATATTTATACTTATAAAGAAAAAAATAAAATAAAAAGTCGTGAAGAAATAAAAAAAATTAAAGGTATGAATGATAAAGTATATGAACAAGCTATAGGTTTCTTACGTATTCCTGATAGTCTTAATCCTTTAGATAATACAGGTATTCATCCAGAAAGTTATGAAATAACAAATAATTTACTAGCTAAAATTAATCTAGATATAAAAGATATAAATACTGATAAATTTAAAGAAACTTTAAAAAAACAAGATACTTCAAAATTATCTTTAGAACTAAAAACAGATATTTATACTTTAGAAGATATAATTAAAGAACTATTAAATCCCGGACTAGATCCTCGTGATGAACTAGAAGCTCCTCTTTTAAAAAGTGATATATTACATATTGAAGACTTAAAAGTAGGTATGGAACTTCAAGGAACAGTTAGAAATGTTGCTTCCTTTGGAGCTTTTGTTGATATCGGATTACATGATGATGGTTTAATTCATATATCTAAAATGAGTAAGTCTTTTGTTAAAAATCCTAATGATATTTTACATGTTGGAGATATTATTACTTGCTATGTTGATAATATTGATTTAGAAAAACAAAAAGTCGGACTTACCTTAATTAAAAATTCTTAAAAGATATTGCTAAAATATCTTTTTTAATACTTTAAAATATAAATAAATATGGTATTTTGTGGTATAATAACTAGCGTAAGTTATGAAAGAAGTGTAATTATGAAAAACTTGAAGATTCATCCCTTTATTTATTTTATAATTTCTATTACATATTTAGAAATAATTATGAAATATATTGTAACTGGTAAAATATTAAATACTGGTTTAATATATACTTTAATTTTTACTATTCCTATTATATTACTATTAACTATTTTAACTAAAAGTTTTAACCAGATAGTTAATAAAATATTAACTATTATTTCTATGTTGTTAATAACTGTATATTTTGAAATACAATATATATTCTATAACTTGTTTTCAACACCTTTTTCCTTTTCAACAATTGGTTTAGCTGATCAAGCTCTAGATTTTACTGATATTATCCAAGATGCTATCTTAAGTCATCTTCCTTTATTTATAGTTATTTTAATACCTTTAATACTATTAATAATTCTAATAAAGAAAATAGATAATTCTCACTATCATAAAGAATCTATATTTACTTTAATTATCTTATTTATTATATCTTATACTTCATCTTTTATTACTTTAATACCATATAAAAAAGATGATTATTCAGCTTATAAATTATATTATAATATTGATGATCCAGTTAGTATTATTGATAAATTTGGTTTATTAACATATACAAAAATAGATATAAAAAGACAATTATTTGGTTATGAATTAACTATAGTTGA
>CANQZL010000124.1 GCA_947628325.1 uncultured Bacilli bacterium | reverse complement strand
ATAATAATATCATTTACTTTTTCTTTAGCACTATCTAAAAGTTCTTCTTCTTTTAATGATTCACTAAAACCTACTATTGCATTTAATGGAGTTCTAATCTCATGAGACATATTAGATAAAAAATCAGTCTTAGCATGATTAGCTTTTTCAGCATTTTCTTTGGCTATAGATACTTGCTCAAGCATTTTAATATCGGGGTTTTCAATAGTATGATACATAATAATAGTAATTAAACAAATTATTGGATTAAATAATAATAATTCTGGTACAACTGCTTGAATAATAGTACAAAAAAACATAAGAATTAACTGAATTACAATTGGCATATATTCCATCTTTTTTATACTTTTCTTATTAACAATTATTAAAACAGCCATAATAACATTAATTAATAAAATAAAGCCAAAGCCAAAATATACAGCCAATCCACTTGTATATCCACTATTATTTTTTTCAATAAACTCCATTGGTAAAATAAGTTCAATAATAATTATTATAGGAATAATTTTATCAATCATATTATAAAATCTTTTGGCTTTTTCATATTTATCACTTTCTAAATATTTTCGATCTTTATTACAAATCCATAAAGTATATTTTAGCATTGTTAAAAACCAAACCATAATTATAATAACAAAAGTTTTACCATGCAAATAAAATAATTCTTTTCCTAATTCACCATTAGGATATAAAAGTAATGCAGAGAAATATAAAGAAAATTCAATTATCAAAGAAAAGAAAGTTATTTTTAATATTCTACTATAAAGTTTTGTATCTATATTAGGCAAACGACCTTTGTTATAATATAAAATAATAATAACTATTAAATATATAAAAGAAACCAATAAAACGCTCATCTGAAAAACTGCTAGCATCAAACCACCTCTATTATAATTATACATTAATAATTAAAACAGAACAACAAAAAATCACTAATATTAATTAGCGATCTTTTTATTTTTTTATTAAAGACAAAATACTTTTTTTAGACATATTTTCTAGCATTTTATAATCAATTTTTCCACTAGGTAAAATAGGCATTTGATTTATTAAATGAATATTATCCGGCATTTCAAATTCTGATAACAAACCACTTTCTAATATTTTTTCTTTCACTTCATTTTCATCTAATTTATCCTTATATTTTTCTTTTAAAGTAACATATAAATCTAATCCTTCATATGAAGAATCATATGAAGTAGTTATCAAAGCACATTCTCCAATAAAATCCAATTCTTTTAATTTTTCTTCTACCATATCTAAAGGAATTTTAAAATCACTTCTTATAACTACTCTAGAAGTTCGTCCTGTTATAAATAGATATCCATCACTATTTATATATCCTAAGTCATTTGATATAAACCAAGTTGACCCATCGTTTAATTGTACTCTTGCTTTTTCAGAATTTTCTTGAGAATTTTCATAATGTAAAAATTCACTATTAGATTTTTCTAATATTAAACCAACTTCATTTGCTTTAACTGGTTCATAAGTTTCAGGATTAACTATAACAATATCCGTTCCAATTACTGGATATCCTGCACTTCCATTTAAATTATGAGAAGGATCATTTATGGTAACAGCTCCCGCTAATTCATTTTGTCCATAAGCATTACATATTGGTACTTTTAAACCTTTCTTTTTACCTTCAATTTCCATACTTTCTAATTCCTCTTTGGATAATTTAGAACCTGCTGCCATCATTCCTGAAACAAAAGACAAATCAGTAATTTCTGGACTATTTATAATCATTCTAAAATACATAGGAGAAGCAAAAATAACAAGTTTTTTATCACCTAAACTATTTTCAAGACAATAATTTTTAAAATTCTTTATAAAATATACAGTATTTTCAATAGAATCTTCAGCATTAGCTCCTCTTATTAATGCAACAGTTGAATCACTTAGTAATCCAGTATATAAAGATGTAATAATACCTAAGCCTATTTGTGGAGGTATAATTTTCATCAAAATAGTATCTTTATCTAATATAAAATTACTAAATAACATTTTTTGAGCTGCTGAATTAATAGATTTATTTGTATGAGTAATTGGTTTTGCAGGTCCAGTTGTTCCACTACTATTTATAATAACACTTGGCCTTTTTTCATCAAAAGATACAGATTCTAAGTTTTCTCCTTTATATAAAGACAAAAACTCTTTAAATGACAAGTAATTACCTCTACGATATTTTCTATTAGTATTTGCAACTACAACTGGTTTTTTAGCAGAATTAACTACTGGTTCTAGTGGCATCATCATTTCATCTAAAACAAACATATCTAAATTTACTTCTTGAACTGACTGAATAATATTAGGAACACTTTTTGTATAATCTATAAATTTTGCAACTGCTCCTATTTTATTTAAAGCTAATAAAACTACTGGTTCTTCTATAGTATTATTTAACATTAATCCAACATATGAGCCTTCTTTAACACCCATTTTTTTAAAACATTCAGCAGTTTTATCTATTAAATCTAAAAGTTCTCTATGCGTATATTTATCATCAGTATCATCTATAATTATAGCTTCATCATCCATCTTATTTTGAGCTAATCCACTATAAACATTATACATTGTATCATGAATATCAATTACAACTTGTGATTCCTCTGGAAAATTTACTACCCAAGGTTTATCGATAAATATATTCCCCGTCAATACTGCTTTACCTTTTAATAATATTGTTTTTCTCTTTTTTAAATCTTCTAATACCATTTTATCAATTTTAATTTTTTTCATATTTAGTTCCTCATTTCTTTTCGGTAACCACTTTTTATTCTTTTTCAATAATCTTTCTTGCCACTTTAATCCCATCAACGGCTGCCGATGTAATCCCCCCAGCAAATCCTGCACCTTCGCCACATGGATAAATCCCTTCGATATTTGACATTAATTCATCATTTCTCATTATCGTTACAGGAGAAGATGACCTTGTTTCAACACCTGTTAAAATAGCATCTGGTTTAGCAAATCCTTTTAACTTAGTATCAAAATATAATATTGCTTCTTTTAAAGTTTTAGATACAAAGTCAGGTAATATTTCATTTAAATTACATAAAGTATATCCTGGTTTATAAGATGGAATAATATTTCCTATCTCAACACTTTCTCTATCATTTAAGAAATCTTCTACTCTTTGAACAGGAGCATTATAATTACTCCCTCCTAATATATAAGCTTTATGTTCTAAATCTTCCTGAAAATATACACCTGCTAAAGGATCATCACCTTCAAAATCAGTAGTTAAAACATTAACAAGTAAAGCACTATTAGCATTCTCTTTATCTCTTTTATATGTCGACATTCCATTTGTAACTATTGTTTCTTTACTAGAAGAAGATGCTATTACTTCGCCACCTGGACACATACAAAATGTATAACAACTTCTTTCTCCATTATGATAAGCTAGTTTATACTCAGCTGGTGGTAAATCAAGTTTCGTTAGTCTTCCATATTGAGTTTTATTTATTAAATTTTGACGATGTTCAATTCTAACTCCTACTGAAAAATTCTTTCTTTCAATATTTACTTCATTATCAAGTAACATTTTATATGTATCTCTAGCACTATGTCCAATCGCTAACACTAAGGTATCAGTAAAAAACTCATTATTAGTACATGATACTTTAATTAATTTTTCACCTTTTTTCAAATTAATTAATTTAGAATTAAAGTAATACTTACCACCTTTATCTTCAATATATTTCCTAATATTTTGTAAAATATTAACTAATTTATCAGTTCCTATATGAGGTTTACTTTCATACATAATTTCTTCTGGAGCACCAAAAGTAACAAAATATTCTAATACTTTTTTTATATAAGGTGAACTAATACCTGTTGTTAACTTTCCATCAGAAAATGTCCCAGCTCCTCCTTCACCAAATTGAACATTAGATAATTCATTTAACTTACCTGTATTTCTAAATTCTTCAACTTGTTTCATTCTATCTTCAACTTTAGAACCTTGTTCAATTATAATTGGTTTATAACCATTATCAACTAATGTTAAAGCACAAAATAATCCAGCTGGACCAGATCCAACAATTATAGGTTGATACTTAGAATCTCTAACTCTTTTTATTTTTTCTTCTTTCATTTCTTCAATATGCTTAAATTTAGGATATTTAGATTCATCTTTTACTTCAAAATCAATTGTATAATTATAGTGAACATTTCTTTTATCTCTGGCATCTATTGACTTTTTAGCTATAAAAGCTTTTATAACATCACTTTCTTCAATCCAATTTTTTAATAATGTTTTTCTAATTATTTCTTCATTTGATAAATCTTTATAAATTTTAACATTATCAATTCTAAGCATATTATCATCCCTATGTCATAATTTTACCATATTTCAAAATAAATAAAAGCTTTTATTTGTCTAAATTAGATACGACAGTACCTATTCTTTTACCTTCAATAACTTTTTTTAAATTAC
>CANQZL010000123.1 GCA_947628325.1 uncultured Bacilli bacterium | reverse complement strand
CCACCTTTAAATTTACCAGAAGATGCTGTACGAGATTTTTCTTGATGTTCTTTAAACTTTTCAGCAAAACCTTGTTCGTCAACTTTTAAATTACGTTCATTAGCTAATTCAACTGTTAATTCTAAAGGGAAACCATATGTATCAAATAAATGGAAAGCTGTTTGACCATCTAAATCTTTAGTAGCAACTTTTTCAAATTCTTTTAAACCTTTTTCTAAAGTTCTATTAAATTTATTCTTTTCTACTTTTAAAACTTCTAAAACAACATCATAATTATCTGCTAATTCTTTATAATAGCTTTTATATTTATCTAGTAATAATCTGGCTATTTGTTCTTCCCAATTACTATTTATATCAATGCCTAAAGTCTTAGCATGACGAATAGCTCTTCTTATTAATCTTCTTAGTATATAGCCTTGATCAGTATTAGAAGGTTTAATACCAGCAGGATCAGCTGAAATAAAGACAGCAGTTCTTAAGTGATCAGCAATAATTCTCACACTTCTTTCATGACCTTCATATGAAGTATTAGCTATTTTACTAATTAAATCAATAACATCTTTCCAAATACTAGATAAATAATTATCATTAACTCCTTCTAAAATAGCGGTTGTTCTTTCAACACCCATACCAGTATCAACATTCTTTTTAGGAAGTTCTGTTACTTGACCATTACTATCTTTATAGTATTGCATAAAGACATTATTCCATATTTCAACCCATCTTTCATCTTCAGGATTAAACTTATCTGGTATTTCATCTTCACTTCTAAAATAGAATATTTCAGTATCTCCTCCACATGGACCAGAATCACCAGCTATCCAAAAGTTATCTTCTGTAGTTTTAGCTATTCTACTTTCAGGAATACCTAAACTTAACCATTTATTATAACTTACTTCATCAAAAGGAATATACTCATTACCAGCAAATACTGTAACAGCTAATCTTTCTTTAGGAATTTTTAAATCATTAGTTAAGAATTCATAACTCCATTGAATACTTTCATCTTTAAAGTAATCTCCTAAACTCCAATTACCTAGCATTTCAAAGAATGTATGATGAGTTGTATCTCCTATAGAATCTAAGTCATTAGTTCTAACACACTTTTGATAATCACATAATCTAGTACCATAAGGATGAGGCTGTCCCATTAAATAAGGAATTAATGGTTGCATACCTGCAGTATTAAATAATACTGAAGGGTCATTTTCTGGGACGACAGGAGCACTTGGTATTTGTTTATGTCCTTTCTTTATAAAAAAGTTAATATATAAATCTTTTAAATTCATTTTACTTCAATCCTTTCACTATCTTTAAAACATCATCTTTTAATTTATCATCAAAATTATTATTTATTATATAGTCAAAATCATTATAATTATCTAGTTCTAATTCCGTATGATGATGTTTTTCTTCTTCAGTTAAATTTCTTTTACTTTGATGAGAATTAACTCTAATTGTTATAACATTATATTCTTTTAATTCTTTAAAATAATTAATTTCATTTATTAATCTTACATCACTTATAATAATATTTTCATAGTTTTCATTTTTATATACTTCAATATCTTCTTTTAATCTTGAAGTTAAGAAGTTTTTATCAACCGCTCGTAATTTATCACCAATACTTTGTAATAGTTCACGAGGTTTATTAATATCTTTACCATCCCAATTAGAAAATTCTAAAGCAAATAGTTTTATGTATTTACTAAAACCAGTAATAAGAGATTTATCTAAGTTATCACGAAGTAATCTAGCTACTTCATTTTTTCCACTACCAGCTTTTCCAGCTATTAAAATAATTCTCATAATATTCCTCCTAAAAAAAGCATTATTTGCCAAGGAGCAAATAATGCGGTACCATCCTTTATTTTACTTAATTTATTATAACGGACTTATCCGGTTAATCTCCGAAGTTAGCCATTTCATTTATTCTATTACTAGTTTACACCACCCACTAGCTCTCTTTAAATATCTTAAACTACTTCCTCTTCATCACAGATTAATTAAAAACTATCTAAATTATATAAAAGTATTTAAAAAAAGTAAAGTATAATAAGAAATTATTTGTTATTTACATTTTTCTAAAGCACTTTTTAAATGAATAGATAATACTTTGATTATAGCAATGATTGGAGTAGCTAATATCATTCCTACTATACCAAATAGATTACCAAATACTAATAAACCTATAAGTATTAAGACAGGACTTATCTTAATACTTTTACTCATTATTATAGGTTGTAAAATATAATTTTCAATACATTGAACTACGACACAAGCTATTAATGTTAAAATACCTATTAATCTACTTTCAGTAAAACCAACCATTACCGCTAAAAGACCTCCTATGTATGGACCAATATAAGGTATTAAGTCAGTTAAACCACATAATAAGCCAAGTAAGAAGGAAGCATCTAAACCAATTAACCAAAAACAAATTGTATCTAAAATAAAAACACAAGAAGCTACAAGTAAAGTACTATTAACACATTTTCTTACTTCACAACTAACATCTTTAGTTAAATTAATAAATACACATTTAAATTTCTTAGGAACTATTTCATATAGATATTTAATAATATTTTCATAATCCATACTAATATAAAGACCAAGAATTAGTCCTATAATACTTATACCAAAGTATTTAAAAAGACATTTAACAAAATCTAATAAGTATAATGGAACATTATCTATTAAGAAAGCTAATAGTTTGTCTAAGTATACTTTAAATCCCATATTAGTTATTTTACTTTCAATAGTTGAAAATAATGTAGGGAATGCTTTACCTAGTTCTAAGATTTCTTTATAAAAAAGAGGAATAATTAAATAGAAGAATATAAAGAGAATAGTTATTATAACTAAGAATAAACTAATACATATAAAATTTCTTTTATGTCTTTTACTTAGTTTTTTTATTAAAGGATTGAAAATCCAAGCATAAATAAATCCTATAAATACGGGAATTAAGATAGATAAGACAATTCCTAAGTATTTAATAATATTTAAGTATTTAATAATAAAAGTTATTAAGATAATAGCTAATAAAACTAAAACAAGTTCTTTAAGTTTGGTTATTTTCATAAATAGCTCCTTTAAAAAGGACCTAAATAGGTCCTACATCTCATCAACTATGCAACAAGCATCCATTTGCATTTTCATTTTTTCTTTCATACATCCTACAAGCATTCCAACCATCATTGAACCCATAGCTGTTGCTAAAAGAACTATCATATTCATCTTTCCTTGTTTCATTTTCATAAACAATCACCTCTGTTAGGTAGTATGCTCATTATTTAAAAATTTATTCATTAATTGGTCTTTTAAATTAGTTTTACGATTAGTTGAATAATCATTATTAATAGCCATCATAAAACTTTCTTCTTCCCCTATTAATATTAAACTTTTCTTAGCTCTAGAAACACCAGTATAAATTAATTTATTATATAACATTTTGTAATAAGCTTTAGATATAGGCATAATAACATGGGAAAACTCAGAACCTTGACTTTTATGAATAGATATTGCATAGGCATGTTTGATATTGATTAAATCTTCACGACTATAAACTACTTCATTACCATCAAAATCAATAATAAATACTTCTTTTTTCTTTGGATTTGATATTGTTCCTATACTACTAATATATCCAATATCTCCATTAAATATGTTATTATCAGGATCATTTACAAGTTGTAATACTTTATCATGTTCACGATATATAACATCGCCTACTTTACTTTCATTTTTATCTTCACTTTGAGGATTAAATATCTCTTGTAATAAGATATTTAAGTTATCTATTCCATTTTCTCCTTTATACATTGGTGCTAGTACTTGAATATCTTCTTCTGTTAATCCTTTATCTTTAGACATTAGACAAATTTTTCTTATCATTTCTTTAATAGTTAAACCAGAAGCATGTAAAAAATTATAATCATCTGTTTGCATATTAAAATTATCTCTTAAAGCTCGATCTTTAATTTCTTTAGCCAATATAGGTATATAGGAATTATCACTTTGACGATATATTTGTTCTAAAGTTGTATGAGTAAACATATCTGAATCAATTAAGTCATTAAGGATTAGACCGGGTCCTACTGAAGGCAGTTGATTAGCATCTCCTACTAAGACTAATGTTATATTATGATTTATTCCTTTAAGTAAAGAAGCAAATAGATAAGTATCAATCATACTAGTTTCATCGACAATTATTAGTTTATGATAATTTTTATTATATTCATTAATTTGAAATTCATTTTTTTCTTTATTCCATTTTAAGTAACGATGAATTGTCATTGCTCCTAAACCAGTTGATTCACTCATTTTTTTAGCTGCTCTTCCTGTTGGAGCAAGAAGAGCTATTTCATTTATAATATCTTTAATATTTAAGTTATTAATTCTAATATATAGTTTTACTATTGAGTTAATAATAGTTGTTTTACCTGTTCCTGGTCCACCAGTTATAATACTAACTCTATTAGTTAAAGCATTTTTAATAGCTTTCTTTTGATCTTGATTATATTTAACATCATATTCTAATTCAATTCCTTTAATTAAGGAATCAAAGTTTGGAATTCTTGTATTACTATGAGAAGATATTAAAGCTAAATTATC
>CANQZL010000122.1 GCA_947628325.1 uncultured Bacilli bacterium | reverse complement strand
AGTTTTCAAACTTTTTGTTTGTCAACAGTCTGAGAGAAAATAACTTTTCTCTTTTTAATATACTGATTTTTAATTAATGTCTACAATTTGAAATTCACATCATTAACTCTGATTTTTATTTTTACTTATGATTTTTAAGATATTTTGATAGTATTTTAACAGCTTTTTCATTTTTTTGTTCTTCTGTTTCAAGTAATTCATCCATATTTACTAGGTTATCTCTTATATTATTAACTTTCATATCAAAGATTCTATAAACTTCTTTTCTTTTTTCTTCAAACTTATCTATTGGTTCAAGAAATTCAGAAACTTTACTTAAAAATTCTGCTGGAGTTAGTTCTCTCATATAATCTGTTCTAACTAACCCTTCTATAGTTCTGTCTAATGTTCTAAAGTTAGCTCCTAAAAAAGATAAAGAATCATAGCCGCTTGTACCTTCTTGTCTAGTAAAAAACTCTTTAATTTCTAGAGGAATTCTACTAGATATTCTTGAATTGTTTTCTGGATTACATTGATATCTTTCATAGATATACAATGGTCCATATTCTGTAATAAGCTCGTAGTATAATATTTTTTCCATCATAACACCTCTTAGGACTCTATTATAATTATATTAGTAAAAAAATCAATATTAATTTAAATTAAGATAACTTAACACAAATATAATATACTTCTTATGATTAATAGTTTTTATGTTATAATAAAATTGGTGATAATATGTATAAGATTTTGAAGAATGAATCTATTGGAGAGAAGATATTCTTATTAGAAGTAGAAGCTCCTTTAGTAGTTAAAAATGCTTTACCAGGACAATTTGTTATAGTTATGTCTAAAGATGATAGTGAAAGAATTCCTCTTACTATATATGATTATAATAAAGAAACTTCTGTCTTAAGTATGATTTATCAAGTAGTTGGCTCTTCTACTTTAGAATTGAGTAAAATGCATGATGAATTATTTAGTGTAGCTGGTCCATTAGGAAAACCTAGTGAAGTTGTTACTAATATAGAAAAATATAAAGGTAAAAAGATTATCATGATTGGTGGAGGAGTAGGAATAGCTCCAGTTTATCCTCAAGCTAAGTATTTTACTTCTCATGGATTAGATGTTGATATTATTTATGGTGCTAAAAATAAGGATTTATTAATTATTTTAGACAAGTTACAAAGTGTTTGTAATAATTTAACTGTAGTAACAGATGATGGCTCTAATGGTAAGAAAGGTTTAGTTACTGATGCTTTAAAAGAAAAGCATGATTATGATTTATGTATTGTAATGGGTTCAACAATTATGATGAAGTTTGTGTGCAATTTAACTAAAGAGTTGAATATAAAGACTATTGCTAGTATGAATCCTATTATGGTAGATGGTACGGGAATGTGTGGTGCTTGCCGATTACTTGTAAATAATGAAGTTAAATTTGCTTGTGTAGATGGACCTGAGTTTGATGGACATTTAGTAGATTTTGATGCTGCTATTAAAAGAATGAATTTGTATAAAGATGAAGAGGGCAGAAGATATTTAAAAGATTTGGAAGGAGAAACCCATTCTGGTGGATGTGGAAATTGTGGTGATAAATAATGGATGAAAAAATAGAAATGCGTAATTTAGATCCTGAAAGACGTTCTCATACTTTTGAAGAAGTAGCTTTAGGTTATAGTGATGAAGAAGCTTTAAAAGAAGCTAATCGTTGTTTGCAATGTATGAATCCTCGTTGTGTTAAAGAATGTCCTGTTAATATTGAAATACCAAAATTTATTAAGGCTATTAGAGAAAAAAAATTAGAAGAAGCTTATAATATTATATTAGAGTCTTCTAGTTTACCAGCTATATGTGGTCGTGTTTGTCCTCAAGAAAAACAATGTGAAAAAATGTGTATAAAAGGTTTAAAGGGAGATGCAATAGCTATTGGTTCATTAGAAAGATATGTTGCTGACTATGCCTTAGAACATAAATTAAATGTTTCTAAAGTAAAATCTAAAATTGGTAAAAAAGTTGCAATTGTTGGTTCTGGACCTAGTGGTCTTACTTGTGCTGGTGAATTATTAAAAGAAGGAATCGATGTTACAATATATGAATCTTTACATAAAGCAGGTGGTGTTTTAACTTATGGAATCCCAGAATTTAGATTACCTAAAAAGATTGTTGAAAATGAAATAAATCTTTTAAAAGATATGGGAGCTGATATAATATTAAATGCTGTTATTGGTAAAACTATAACATTAGAAGAATTAGAAAATACTTATGATGCAGTCTATTTAGCAACAGGAGCAGGGTTACCAAAGTTTTTAGGTATTCCAAATGAAAATGCTAATGGTGTTTTCTCAGCTAATGAAGTACTTACCCGTATTAATCTAATGGGGTCATACGAAGAAGATGCTAAAACACCAATAAAAAAAGGCAATAAAGCTTTAGTTATTGGTGGCGGAAATGTTGCTATGGATGCAGCACGTAGTTTAAAGCGTGTCGGCTATGACGTAACAATTGTTTATCGTCGTACTATGGAAGAATTACCAGCTCGTAAAATGGAAATTGAACATGCTAAAGAAGAAGGAATTACTTTTGAACTTTTAAGAAATCCTAAAGAAGTTATAATTGATGAAAATTATAATGTTAAAGGATTGAATGTTTCTTTAATGGAATTAACAGATGTAGATGAAAGTGGACGTCGAGGAGTAAAGGAAATTCCTGATAAAGTAGAAGAAATCTCATGTGATACAATAGTTGTTGCATTAGGTACAATGCCAAATCCTATAGCTACTGAAAATTCTGATATAGTAACTGATGATTATGGTTTAATTCCTGTTACTGAAAGTGTTACAAATAATTCTCGTGTTTATGCAGGGGGAGATGCTGTAACAGGAGCTGCTACCGTTATTTTAGCTATGGAAGCTGGTAAAAAAGCTGCTAAACAAATAATAGCAGATATTAAATAAGTTATAGAAAATAAAGAATATTATTAATTTCAATAAAAAAGAACAATTCTACTTGTTCTTTTTAAATAAGTCTAAAAATTGTTTCCACTCTTTTTCAGTGAAGTTTTTGACATTATCAATTAATTATTGTCAATTAAGATAGGACTTTTATTATTAATTATAAATATGATATTATTGTATTGATAGGAATGATAAAAAATGGAATTAGTAGAAGTTATTGATGAAAATGGTAAATCTACTGGAGAAATTCTTCCTTTAGAAGAAGTTCATAAAAAGAATTTACTGCATTCTGGAGTAATTGTTTTTATTGTGAATGATAAAAAACAAGTCTTATTAGAAAGAAGAAGTTTAAAAGAGGAGTATGCTTCAGGTAAATGGGCTTTACTTGGGGGACATGTTAAAGCTCATGAGTCAAAAGAAGATGCTGCTATAAGAGAAATATTTGAAGAAATTGGTTTAAAAGTTAACAAAAATGATTTAAAACCATTTGGTAATAAAGATATAGATATAGATAAACCAGCACATATATTTTATTTTTACTATGTTAAATGTTTATTAAATGAAAATGAATTTGACTTAGATAAATCTGAAGTAAGTGAAGTAAAATGGTTTGATATTGACGAAGTGATTGAATTAACTAAAAATAATGATGAAAGAATAATTGCTAAACCTCAAAGGTTATATTTATTTGATTTAATTAAAAAAGAGCTATAATAAATAATAATATGATAGTAAAAGGTTAATTTTAGGATAGGTGATAAGATGTATTGCTCTAATTGTGGAAAGAAAGCTAATGATAGTAATAAATTCTGTGAAAATTGTGGACAACCTTTAGATAATGTTACAAGTAATTCAAGTAATGGAGAAGTAGTTAAAACATTAGGTAATGTTAATAAGAAAGCTGTAGCAATAGCTATTATAATACCAATAATATTTGTAATAATTATTGTTGGAACTATTGGAGCTATTGTGTGGTTAGTTTTTTCTAGTCTAGGAAATATTCAAACTACTGAGTATGTTGAATTAGGAGATGATGAAATACCTACAATTTATAATGTCTTAGGAGAAAAGAGATTATGTAGTTATAATAGTGAAACAAGTTATAATGGTAGAATTATTCATTATCAATATTGTGATGGGGAATTGAATTACGATGAATATGATGAATATATTAGTTATTTATTAGGAAAAGAAGATTTTTTAGGAAGTAATAATAATTCTTATGTTGTATTGCAAAAGAATTCTGTTGATGATGAACAAATAATTTTAGTAAAAATAGATAAGTATACTAATGAAATATCCTATAGTAAAATATATGGAGATATAAAAGATAATTATGGTGGAGGTTCTGCTTAAAAATTATTAAGAGTAATTTATTAATTTATGTTTTTATGATATTATTTAGTTGGTGGTATGTATGAAATATGAGTATAAAACTAAAGGAACTTGTTCTATGATTATAAGATTTGATATTAATGGAAATATTATTACTAATATTGAGTTTGTAGGGGGATGTCCTGGTAATTTAAAAGCGATATCTAAATTATTAGATGGACAAACAGTAGAATATATTGAAAAAAAATTAAAGGGAAATTTATGTGGTAATAGAGGTACTTCTTGTGCAGATCAATTAGCGATAGCTGTTAGAAAAGCATTTGAGGAGAATAATTAACTATGAGTAAAAAAGTAGAAAAAACAAAAGAAAAAGAAAAAAGGAAAAAATATAAAGAAGAATTAAGGGCTTCTGTACCTGATGAAGTAAAAATAATTTTTGGTAAGTTCTATGTTTTTTCATTTGTAATGATTGTTTTTTTAGCTATTATATTTCCTTTTTTTTTAGTTAATAGATTTCA
>CANQZL010000121.1 GCA_947628325.1 uncultured Bacilli bacterium | reverse complement strand
AAGCGTATGAAATTGTCAATCAAGGGCTTAAAGACTTAGAAGAACAAATAAACAATGCGCCTCAAGAAGCTAAAGATGCTTTGACGCAGAAAAAAGTTCTTCAAGAGAAAGAATTGGAAAAGAAAAATGCTGAACTCTTCCGAGCTCGAGGAAGATTAATAAGTATATCTAAAGTAAGATATAAAAAAGCAAAATCAAAAGACAAAAATAAAATAAAAAAAGAAATTTATGAACTATTAAAAGACCATATAAAAAATATTGAGAAAGATATAAAATCAAATAAAAATAGAAAAGATATACCAGCATATATAGAGATAACTTCAGAATTTGTATGGAAAATTCAAAAATTAAATGCTGCAATAACTTTATCAAAATATGCAGATGCTGAACAAAAAGAAAACAATTTGGGTACAACAATTAAAAACATTGTATCACCTATTGGAACATTATTAAAAGTTCCTATTATAGTTCCTTTAAAATTAGGTTCAAAAGCATTATCAACTATAGGGCAAATTGTTGTCCAACCAATAGATATGATATATACACCTATAGGAAAAGTAATCCATTTTGATTCCAAGTATAATACTCAAAAAATTCAAGCCGCTGGTAAACGTTTAGGAGAAATTTTAGCTACTCCAACAAATGCTTTAGAAAGTGTTGTAAGAAAAAAATAGAAGGAGAATAATTATGCTAAATAAATATCAATTTGATGATCAATACTCATTTACTATGGAAAAAGATGGTGTTACTTATAAATGTGATACTTTAGGAATCGTTGAAAGAGAAAATAATGATACAGTACTAATTTATACTGACTATACTTTAGACTTAAATATGAATTTTAACTATTATGCTGCATCAATTCAAAATGACGATAATGGATATCGTTTAGTTCCGATTCCTCACCCAGAACTTATCCCTGAAATAAATGAAGAACTTAATAAAATAAAAGCTGAAAACAATTTATAATATTTTATAAGTTGTTTTTTAATATTAAATTATTCTCTTACAATTGTCGTCCTCTATATTTTTTGCTACAATTATCATAGTGAGAAAAAATAATAAACATATTGTTGCTTTATTTGACTGGGGGGAATAACTATGAAAATAATTCTTGGTTCCAAAAATCGTTCTAAAAAACAAGCTATTGAACTAGCTCTACGAGAATTAAACTTAACTGATTTTGAAATAGAAGGAGTTGCTGTTAATTCAAAAGTAAGTTCTAAACCTATAAACGAAGAAACATTAATAGGAGCCAAAAATCGTAATCAAGAGCTTCAAAAATATTGTTTAGAAAATAACATTGAATACAATTATTTAATAAGTATTGAAGGAGGCTTTGAACAAGTTGAAGATTCTTACTTCATTGTAACATATGCTTCTATAATAGATTCTAAAGGAAACGAATACATTGGTAAATCTCTTGGGCTTTCAATTACTAAAAAAATGTTTGAAGTTTCTAAAAATGGCAAATCCCTAAATCATATCATTGAAGAAATAGTAGGTAATACTGAAAACAAAAAATCAAATGGTATAAGTGGTTATCTTACAAATGGTTACTATTATAGAAGTATTTTTGATTCCACCGCTATTGTAAGTGCTTTTCAATATATGAAAAATAAAAACAAAAATTATACAGCCCTTGAAAAAGCTTTAAAAAATTATAATTAAATAAAGAGGTTAAAATGAAAAAATCCTATATAATAATATCTGTTATAAGTCTTTTGGTAATAGTATTTGCTATAATAAGTATATCATTAATAAATGATACCAAAAAAGATAAAAGAAATGAAGAAAATCCAAATAATATTAAAGAACAAGAACCAAAAGAAGGAGATACTAATATGGAAGAAACTATATCTATTAAAGTAATTATTAATAATAAAGAAATGTCCGCAACTTTAATAAATACTCAAACTACTCAAGAATTTTTAGAAAAACTACCAATGACTATTACAATGAATGAATTAAATGATAATGAAAAATATTATTATTTTAATAGTGAACTATCTTCTAATCCTGAAAGTATAAATCGCATTTATGCTGGAGATATAATGCTATATCAAAATAATTGCTTAGTATTATTTTATAAAAATTTTACCACCAGTTATAAATATACTAAGATAGGTCACCTAGATAACCCTTCTGAATTAAAAGGTTTAATTACTGATGATGATCTTGAAGTAACTTTCCTTAAATAGTAGTATTTCTACAAAATACGCTGAATTTATTTATTACTTTTTGTCCACAATAATAATATAATGCTAATTTAATTAAATAATTTTCAAAATGAAGTAACTATTATGTTACTTTTTCTAATGGATAAAAAAACATTATGTTATAATAAAAAAGGTGATATAAATGGAACTCAAAGAAATAAAAAACGAATTAGAAAAATTAACAGTACAATTATCTTCTATTGGGAGGTCTCTTTGACATACCTAGTAAAGAGAAAAATATAGAATTACTAGAAAGTAAAATGAATGAACCAAATTTTTGGGACAATATTGAAGAAGCTAATAAACTTAATAAAGAATTAACTTTACTAAAAAAAGAAATTAGTACTTATAATACAGTTTTAAATAAACTTTCTTCTAACAAAGAAATAGCTGAATTATTGGAATTAGAGTATAATGAAGAATTTAAACAAGAGTTAGAAAATGAATTAAACATCCTTTTAGAAGACATCTCCAAATTAGAAATAGATACTCTTTTAAATGGTGAATATGATAATAGTGATTGTTATTTAGAAATCCATCCTGGAGCAGGTGGTACTGAAAGTTGTGATTGGGCTAGTATGCTTCTTCGTATGTATCAAAGATTTTGTGATAAAAATGATTTTAAGTATGAAATAATTGAAGAACAAGCTGGTGAAGAAGCTGGTATTAAATCAGTAACTCTTCATATCCAAGGGCCCTATGCTTATGGTTATTTAAAATGTGAACGAGGAGTTCATCGCCTAGTTAGAATATCTCCTTTTGATTCTAATAAAAGAAGACACACTTCCTTTGCATCCGTTTCTGTTATACCAGAAATAGATCAAAGTATTAATATAGAAATAAAAGATGAAGATATAAGGATTGATACGTATTGTGCAAGTGGACATGGTGGACAAGGCGTAAATACCACTCCATCTGCTGTTAGAATAACCCATTTTCCAAGTAAAATAGTTGTAACTTGTCAAAATGAACGAAGTCAATTACAAAATAAAGAACAAGCTATGAAAGTCTTAAAAAGTAAACTATTTAATTTAGAAACTATAAAAAAAGAACAAGAAATAGCTAAGCTAAAAGGAATTAATACCGGGATAGATTTTGGTAGTCAAATAAGAAGTTATGTCCTAGAACCATACAAAATGGTTAAAGATAATCGTTCTGGTTATGAAACTAGTGAAGCAGACAAAGTATTAGATGGAGATGTTAAACCTTTTATCGAATCAATTTTAAAAATGAATTAACTATTGATTTATATCGCCTTATAATATAAAATACTCGAAAAAGAGGGAATATTATGGAAGAAACTATTAGGTATTTAAATAGTTTACTTAATGATTTAGATACACTTGTAATTGGTCTTTCGGGTGGTCCAGATTCAATGTGTCTCTTAAATATTATTATGTCATTAAATAAAAAACTAAATATTATCTGTGCTCATATCAATCATGGTATTAGAAAAGAAAGTATAAAAGAAAAAGATTTTATCATTGAATATTGTCAAAAAAATAATCTTATTATTGAAACAACTACTTTTTCTAAGAAGAGTAAAAACCAAGACTATAACGAACTAGAGCTACGCGAAAAAAGGTATGAGTTCTTTGAAAAGATTATTAAAAAATATAATGCAAAATACTTATTTACAGCTCATCATGGTTATGACTTAATCGAAACTATATTAATGAGAATTTCTAGAGGATCTAATCTAAAAGGTTATAGTGGTTTTCAAATAGATACACCAAAAGAAGGATACAGAATAATAAAACCATTAATATATATGACAAAAGAAGAAATAGAAGATTATAATAAAATGAATAATATTCCTTATGTAATAGATAAAACTAACTTAGAAGATAATTATACAAGAAATAGATATCGTCATAATATAGTTCCATTCCTTACTAAAGAAAATACTAATATTCATTTAAAATATTTAAAATTTAGTAATGAATTAAATAAGTATTATGAATTTGTCAATAATTTAGTTTTACAAGAAATAAATAAAAGATATAAAGACAAAGTATTAGATATAACTGATTTTAATAAAATAGATGACTTATTAAAGACTAAAATTATTGAATATATTTTAGATGATAACTATGATAAGAATCTCTATTTAGTAAGTGATAAGCATATTAATATAATATTAGATATTATTACTAATCCTAAACCTAATATAATATTTAATCTTCCAGATAATCTAAAAATAATTAAAGAATATAATAAATTAAAATTAACAAGAGATAATACAAATAATAGTAAATCATATACTATTATATTAGAAGATGAAACTTTATTACCTAATGGTCGACAAATTAAGAAGATATCTTCTACTCTTAAAAATACTAATGATTACATAAGATTAAATAGTAAAGAACTTTCTTTACCTTTAATAGTTAGGACAAGAAAAGATGGTGATAAGATAACTATTAAAAATATGCAATCACCTAAAAAAATAAAAGATATTTTTATAGATTGTAAGCTAACTAAAGAGCAACGAGATACCCAACCAATCGTTACAGATAGTAGTGGGGAAATAATTTGGTTACCAAGTTTAAAAAAATCTAAATTTGCTAAAGCAAAATCGGAATTATATGATATAATACTATG
>CANQZL010000120.1 GCA_947628325.1 uncultured Bacilli bacterium | reverse complement strand
AACAATATTCCTTATTATTTTTAAGAAACATCATTTATATTAGTAATCTTTTTAATTAATCTCTAAAATGACCGAATTTAGCTCTTTCTTCATAATGTTCATTTTTCAAGTCTAAATCTTTAATAATATTACGAGGTTTACATTCTTCATACCATTCTTTTGGAGCTTCTACATCACCAACATTTGTTTTAATATAAATAGCTAATGGTTCTTCCATTCCAATTGCATAAGATAGTTGAACTTCACACCATTCGTATTTATCATCTGATTTTACTAATCTCTTAGCTAATTCTCTAGCTTTATAAGCACCAGAACGATCTACTTTAGTTGGATCTTTACCAGAGAAAGCTCCTCCACCAACATTAGCAAATGATTGATAACTATCGACAACAATCTTTCTTCCTGTAAGACCTGCATCTCCTTCAAATCCACCTATTTCAAAACGACCAGTAGGATTTATTAAGAATTCTTGAACTTCTACATTATATTTTTGGCAAATTTCTGTACATATATCTTTAATTATTTTATCTGTACTTTCTCTATCTTCTTCGGTATTTTGATAACATACAGTAAATGTCTTAATAGAATTTAATTTATTATTATCATATATACCTGTTATTTGTGCTTTACCATCAGCTCTAAATCTTTGATCCTCTTTTCTTAAAGCATCATATCTTTGACTTAGTTCTTGTAAAATAACCATTGCTGTAGGTAACAATACATCTGTATCTTTACAAGCATAACCAAACATCATCCCATTATCTCCAGCTCCACCAACTTCATCATTAGTACCTAAAGCAATATCAGGACTTTGTTTTCCAATATTATCAATTATTTCATAATCTGTAGAATAACCAATATCTTTTAATACTCTTTTAACAATTTTTTCTACATCAAGTTTGGCATTAGTTGTAACTTCTCCTGTTACAAATATTTTTCCTTTTCCACCAGCCGTTTCAATACCACAACGACTATTTGGATCTTGTCTTAAGCATTCATCTAATAAAGCATCACTAATTTGATCACATACTTTATCTGGATGTCCTCTAAAAACGATTTCATTACTATAAACTTTCATACTTCCTCTTTCCTTTCATACATCTTATAAATAAAAAATACTCAAGATAACCTGAGTATTAAAAGTTATCTTATCAGCCTAGCATTACCACCTAATTTAATAAGTTGGTGTGACTTCTCAGGGCTAGTCCCTCCATCACTCGTTATAAGATGTCAATAACATTATATCATTATTTATTTTAATATACAATATATACTAATTAATAAATATTGCATCTACATAGTATATAGGTCTTCCTTCTTCAAAATATTTTTTTTCAAAATCAGTCATGATATTTGGGATAGGATTTTCATCATGATGTAAATCTAAACTAACTCTATTAAATGAATACCAATATTGAGATAAAGTCTCTAATGAGTAAGCAAAGAATCCTTTATTATCAGTCTTTAAAATAATATGTTTATTCTTTTTAAATATTTTATCATATAATTTTAAATAACTTTCATGAGTAAATCTTTTCTTTTCATCAATTCTTTTTGGCCAAGGTTCAGAAAACGTAAGATATATTGTATCTATTTCTTTACCAAAAATTTTATCAATTTCTCTAGCATCAATATTGATTAATTTTAAATTGGGTAAATCCTGATTTTTTAATCTTTCTACTGCTTTAACCATTTGTGAATCATATAATTCTAAACCAATAAAATTAATTTTAGGAAAAGATTTTGCCATATTAATTATGAAATCTCCTCTACCCATTCCAAGTTCTAAATGAATAGGATTATTATTTCCAAATACCTTTTCCCATTTATTTTTATTATCCATTGGATTATTAACTAAGTAAGGACTTCTTTTTATAATTTTATTTGCATCTTTTATGACATTATATTGCATAGTTTCACTTCCTTAAAGCTATTATAACATTATTTTTAAAAAATACACTTTTTATATTAATTTAATAATTAACTAAACCTTTTCTTCAGCATCTAATTGAGAAACTAATAAACCTGCAATCAAGAAAAAAATTGGTGCAATTAAAGTTATTCTTACATTAAAGAAAGCTTGAACTAGATAACCACAAAAAGCAAAATAAAATGATAAATTAATAAAATCTAATTTTTTATTTTTAAATATTCTTTTCGAAAACTTAAATAATATAGTGCCTATAAGAGCTAAATAAGATAATAGTAAAAAGATTCCCCCATTTGCTAATATATTTAAATATTCATTATGAGCTTTTGTAATAATATTATTTTTTAAATCTGAATCATATATAAAGGTTCCTTCTGAAAAACCCAAATAAGTAAAATTATCTATTCCTATTCCAGTCCATATATATTTAGGCAAATACTTAAATGTTTCACGCCAAATATAAAACCTTCCCGTTCCATATGATTCATCACTTTTACCACTAATAACACCAACAAACTGGTTCTCTAACTCTTCAATATCATTATTTAATTTACTTCCCGTAAAATTTGTTAATATTAATAATGAACTAAATACTATTAAATCCAAAAAAACAATTCGTAAAATAACTTTTTTTAATTCATATTTTTTTCTTTTTACAATATAATAAACGATTGCCATAATTATTAAACATATCATTGCCACAAAAGCACTCATTGTTCCACAACTTAATAGTCCTATAACAAATATGAAAGTAAAAATAAAATCAATTATTTTATCCTTAAGTTTTCCATTTTCTAATAATAATTTTGGTAACCATAATCCAAGCATTAAAACCATGCAAGAACCCATAAAATTAGAATTAAAATATAATCCAGAAGAATAATTAGCTAAATTAAGAATTGGCATACCAAATACATTTTCCACCCCAAAAACTTGTAATAAACCATATATTACTTGAACTAATCCTTCAAAAGTTAATATTTTAAAAATCAAATCTTTAATATTTAAAGAGCGTAATGTAGAAAAAACTAAGAAAATAATATAATAGGAAAAAATAACAAACATTCCTTCTCTTCCACCAAAGAAACCCCACATTGCTACTTTTTTATCAAAAGCATATTTATATGAAATACAACAAAATAAATAAATTAGCAGTACTATTAAATCATATATTCTTACTTTTTTATAAATCACTTTATTTGCCAAATATATAATTAATCCTAACACACCAAAAGCAATCAATATTCCTGAAATAATATCACCATTAATAAAACCATAATAGTACAAAATATTACAAATAAATAGTATCAACAAAAATAAAATACAATAAATATTACTAATTATTTCATAAACTTTTTCTTTCATAAAAATCTCCTATATTAAAAAGCCCTAATAAAGAGCTTTTAAAATTAAATTTTTTGTCTATATTTCAAGTAATATAATAAACTACCTAAAAAGACTAAAATTATTAAAATTATAGAAATATCAGTCGTATTAGGATTAGCAAGTACTGAAGAATCATCTACAAAATCAAACATTCCATAAGTCAATTGAGCCTTACAATTTTCATAATTAAAATATGTGCCATAGTTACAAACACCATCAATATTTATACCACTTAAAGCCATTTGATCATTTTCTTCATCCAACGCTATATCTGTATAAGAAATATTCTTTGAAATTGTTTGAAGTAACTCTCCCATTTTATTAAATACTAAAATATTAGTATAATACAAGTCAACATTACTATTATATACTTTATTTTCTAAAACAATAATAAAATCTTTGAAGAATTTAACTTTTGAATAACTAATCGCCTTATTATCCTCAGGTTTCTTTTCAAAAACAAGTTTATCATCATTATAATATTGTAAAACTCCATCTTGATTAATATGAACTTTTTCACTGCCAGATATATCAAATTGTCCATCTTCTAAATAATTTTTATATTTATATTCAATTTCAGGTAAATACTTCTGAACATTTTCTAATGTACAATCTATACTTGATACATTAGTAAAATCCTCAGATACACTTCTTATTTCACATTTATTATTTATACCATTTTCTAAATCTTTAAAAAGATCCTCAGAATTATCAACAAAAATTATTAATTCATGATTATCTAACTCTTTTAAATATAAATCATCATAAAGATCATCAAAAACTTTTAAAGTACCAACTTCATTCAAATCACTATCATATTTTACTAAAACAAAATATTTTTTAGTTTCATTTTCATTTTCATTTTCTATTTTTTCTTCTATATATTTATTAATATATAAAGAATCTTTCTCAACATATACTTCACTTTCATAACGATTACTATAGTCACCAATTCCTGCCTTAGAAGGATCCAACTTATTCTTTAATTCATTATTTTGATACAAATTAACAATAGTTTCTCTTTTTACATCAACAATATTATTATCTGAAAATTCATTCCCTTTACCTGTATCATAAAACATTGAATATTTTGAATTAATTAAAATATTTCCTCCAAAGAAAGACACATCGTGATATGAAACACTCCAACCATAATCGGTCAAATCTGCAATATGAACTGAATTTATTTCTCTAAATATTTCTCTTTCTCCATAAGCAATAGATGTAAAAAGAAAAAAAGCGATAGACAAAACTCCAATTAACTTTCCAATTTTTTTCATAAAAAACAAAACTCCTATCTTATATTATTACCATCATTATATCTATATTTTTATAAATTAGCAACAAATATTTACAAAATAAAGCATTTTAAAAAGCTTTTTTCATTTGCTTTTTATTATTATAAAGATATACTTAACATAAATTACTAATATTCATCCAAAGATTTAAATTTATAACCTTTATTTTGAAAAGTAGTTATAAATTCTTTTAAAATATGCAGATTATCTTTAGAGTTAGCATGTAACAATATAACCTG
>CANQZL010000119.1 GCA_947628325.1 uncultured Bacilli bacterium | reverse complement strand
GAAACAGCAATAAATTATATAAGAAAGATTATTCCAGAACTATAAGGAGAGAAAATGAAAGAAAGTTATAGAAATGATGTAGACGGAGATTATAAAAAAAGTATAAAAAATGAAAATAATCTATCTTTATTATTTTTTGGAATTGTAGTAATAACAATTATAAATATTTTTTTAACGAATGAATATATAATATATCTTTTAATAGTTTTAAATCTTATTTATGTTGTTATATCTTTATATGATGATATGATAGTAAAAAATATCGCTGAATCTGAAAGACGAAAAACATTGTTAGCAAATGCTTTTTCTATTAATATAACATCAAAAAAAACTAATGGTTATTATAACAATGAATTTTCTCCTTCAGTAAAGAAACTAGGAGTAGATAGTTTTGAAAGTACACTATTTACTAAAAAAAACTTATCTTTAATGATTTTATCTGAAGGGATAAGAACATTTATTATATTTATAATATGGATTATTATAATTACTAAATTTAAAAATGATGAGTTGTTTTATAATTTGACACAGACATTTTTTTCCGTAGAAGTATTATTGAATTTTATAAAGATAATTTATTATTATGTTAATGTCTCAAATATATATGATAATTTTTATCAATTGTTTGTCACAAGAAAATATAATGAAAAAGAAGATCAAGCATTGGTGCTTAAATATGTAATGGATTATGAATGTTTAAAAACATATTGTCATACCTTATTATCAAATAAAATATTTGAAAAGATAAATGATGATGTATCTATAGAATGGGATAATATTAAAAAAGATATAAAATAAATATTTGCAGATTTGATAAAAAAGAAAACTATTTTATAATTATACTAGTGAACGAATGTGGTCAATGTCCACAAATAGTCCACGTTAGAAAATACTATAAGTATAGATAATACTATAAATACAATAAATATAGATGATACCTGATACCAGAATACAATAAATACAAATAGTACTATAAATACAATAAATAACATAAATATAGGAATGTTCAATTCTTGTGGAAGTGGTAAAAAATACAAGAACTGTTGTGGTAAATAAAATAGTAATCCCTTATAAATAAAGGAATTTCCATTTACAAACAAATTTATAAATTAAAAGATAGCATTCGATTGCTATCTTTTTTCTCTGTTCATTTAGATAAA
This sequence comes from uncultured Bacilli bacterium, assembly GCA_947628325.1. Lineage (GTDB taxonomy): Bacteria > Bacillota_I > Bacilli_A > RF39 > UBA660 > Coprovivens. Next base: position 3,695 of record CANQZL010000119.1, on the reverse strand, counting down.
GAAAGGAAATAAACAAGTAATATTTTTTATTTCTTATAAATCAAAATATCATTAATATTACAGTTTAACACATAACAAAACCTAGCTATAACATCTAAATCGACTCTATTAACTTTATTATTATAATATCTATTAATCAAATCATAACTTAAAGCAACCATACTACTTAATTTACTACGACTAATTTTTTTAGCATCTATAATTTGCTTTAAATTAATATTAACTTTACCATAATCTTTTAATGTATAAATAGTATTATTCATTATGCCTCCTTAATTAATAGTAATATATACATATTATAGATTTAATTATTAAAAGTTATAAGTCTATAATTATAATACAACATTTAATCATTATGATTATATCTTATTGATTTAATACAAAAACTATAATATAATACATGAAGAAAGGAGAATTTATAGGTCTTAAAAAAATTCTAAAAAATAAAGCTTTTAGTAATATACAAAAGGTTTAAAGAAAATAAAAAATTTTTGCTAAATCAGAATAAATAATATGTTTGCGAATAAAAAAATAAAATAATTAAAAAAGTAAAGGAGTAAAAAAAATGATGAAGAAAATATTAAGATTATTTTTATATTTAACTTTATTAATAACAATAACAGGGTGTGGAAATAATTCTCTAAACAATGTTTCAAATGAAGACAATGTTGAAAATAAAGTAACTGAGTCCGATAACGAAACAAATGAAACTAATGAAACAACAAATTCAAAGTTCAAATCAATTAATTTTAACGAACAAATTAATCTTGATTTCGTTGAACTTAATCTTACAACAGCAATGACCGGAAAGGAAATTAAACCTGAAAATCCTAAAGGTGTATATAGATATAGTTCTAAACAAGAAGGCAAAACGTATTTTTATGTTTATGGAACGATTAAAAACATTGGAAAAGAAAATTTTGAGTTTGCAGATAGTATGTATGTTGAATTTGTTTTTGACGATAATTATACTTATAATGGAAGTGTAAAAGCTGACGAAGAAGGATCTTTTTCTTATATTTATGCTTATCTAGATCCATTAGAAAGTGAAAAAATATATTTTACTGTTTCTGTTCCAGACGAATTGATAGAGAAATATCAAAATGTTGAATTAAAATTTGGTTTCAAAAAAAACTTTGAAGGTCATTATAATACTTACGAAGACTGTGATTATCTATATTCCATAAAAATTAATAAATAAATTAGCATATTGAAAAAATTACTAAAACAAATAGCGCTGAGCAATAAAAAAATGATTCGAAATCTTATATAAGTAACATATCAAAAAAAAAATATTATAATACTTTTAATAATAATTCAATAAATTAAACAATTTTAAATTTTATAATAATGTCTCATAATTTAAAAAATAGTAAAAAAGCCAAAATGTTTCCATTTTGTTTCCAAAATACTAAATATTCATAGTAATAATAGTAATATAAATATTTATGTATTGTTTACTTAATTAGTTCTAAATATAGTCCTTTTATTTATTTTAGATTTTAAAAAATCTTAAACTATCTTTCTTATTTCAAGTTAATTTAAATTAATAATATAGACATTCTTTTAAAAGTGAAATAGTAGATTTAGATAATTGTCTATAAAATTATTTATAATTTATATTTTTTAACATAATTATTAAATTGTGGTTTTCTATGACCTAGATAATTTAAAGCCTTAGTTTTAACACTACTGATTTTAGATATATTATCTAGAATTTTTTCTTGTTCTTCAGTCGTCACGTATTTATAATTTAAATATTTTTTATAGATAATAGGACTAACTCCCATAATTTTTTTAAAAGTTTCAGAAAAGTATTCTAAGGAATTAAATCCATTTTTAAAAGCAATACTTAAAATATAGTTATCGTCTTTGAAAAATATTAAACTATTATATATTCTTATTGTATTAATATATTCATGTATTGATATATTTAATTCTTTTTTAAATTTTTTCATAATATAAGTTTTATTAAAATAAAATATCAAACTCAATTCGTCAATAGTTATTTCTTTATTAATATTTTTATTTAAGTATTCTAATATATTACATATCAAATCATTAGAGTACATAATACCACCTTTATTGATTATATCATTTATATATAAAAAAAGCCATTTTTGTTTAAGTTTTCAAAAAAATAGGTGCTATAATCAAATTATGAAAGGAGTGATATATATGACATATTCCAGATGGGCAACTAAAGAAGAATTAAAGTCGAAATTAACTAAAATTAGTTATGATTCTGAAATAAAAAAATCAGGAATACCTATGATGTACGATAATAGTCATCTTTATATTAAAGATGATGAACATCATACAATGGTAATTGGAACAACAGGTAGTGGAAAAACACAAGTAACAATGTTGCCGTTACTAAGATTAGCTATTAAAGCAAATGAGTCATTTATAGTTCATGATGTTAAAGGTGAAATTTATAATTTTTTATCTGGTGAATTAAAGAAACAAAATTACAATATAATTGTAATCAATTTAGATAATCCAACTCTAGGAAATAATTTTAATCCTTTAACATTACCTTATGAGTTATATAAGAAAGGTGAAAATGATAAAACAATTGAATTATTAGAAAATATTGGCTATTATTTTTGCTGTAATGAAACATTTGAAGCAAAAGCTGATCCATTTTGGACAAATTCAGCAATTTCTTTATTTGTAGGTTTATCTTTATATTTATTTGAAAATGCTAAAGAAGATGAAATAAATATTAGTAGTTTATGCTCTTTAGTATCAGATTTTGAAAAACTAACTGGAGAAATAAAAAAATACGAAAGAAATTCTGCAATTTATATTAATTTATCTAATATTCTTTTAGCACCTAACGATACAAGAGGTGGAATAATATCAGTATTTGTTCAAAATATGAGATTATTTGTCTCAAGAGAATCACTATTAAAATTATTATCTTCTACAAATTTTGATATTGAAAGTATTCAAAAAGAAAAAACAGCTTTATTTATAATAAGTAATAGTAAATCTGTTTCAAGAAGATTAATTCCTTTAATTGTTACAGAATGTTATTTTGCAGCAACTCTGATTAATGCTAAAACCCGTAGATTAAATATTGTTTTAGATGAATTTGAAACTTTAATTCCATTTAATGAATTTAATAATATGTTGTCTCTTGCCAGGAGTTACAATGTTAAATTCAGTATCTATGTAAAAAGCATATTAGAATTAAGAAATGTCTATGGTATTGAAGGTACTGAAATACTAAAAATGGCATTTGGAAATATTATATACTTATTAGCAAATGACATTGAAACATTACAAGATATTTCAAAGTTATGTGGTAATCAACAATCTAGAAATGGAATAGAGCCTTTAATTTCTATTGAAGAATTAAAATTACTCAATAATTTTGAAGCTGTTGTCTTAATACCTAGAATTAATCCTATAAGAACTAAGTTATTACCTGATTATGCAATTGAATGGAAATTTAGTGAGGAAAAAGTTCCAATGATAGAAATTGAAAACAAAAATGTTAAAACATTTTATATTAAATAAAATGGTATTGAAATGTTTTAATCATATGTTCAATTACAAAAGAAGATTTATAGTCATAAGCAAAAAGAATTTATAAAAAACTAAAAAATAAAAGGACTCGTATAAGAGTTCTTTTAAAATTTCTATTTTTCTAGTATCCAGGCATTTGGAATAGGTCTTGTTCTGTT
>CANQZL010000118.1 GCA_947628325.1 uncultured Bacilli bacterium | reverse complement strand
GATATTATATTAAAATTTTCATTCTAATATCTTTTTTTCTAGTGTAATCAATTTTCCATAAAACTTTTCACACTATCTTCTTATTACTCGTAGTTTAAAAGATATAAAAAAGCCACGAATAAATAATTCGTGACTCCGATTTCTCGTGTAAGTTCTTCACCCAGTACAGCTCGTTAATACTTATGTACTCTCACTTGTATGAAAGATAACACATTTATTTATTTTTGTCAATCTTTTCTTTCTGACGAGGAAAAGATTTTAAATAAACACTTCTTAAACGCTCATTCGTAATATGAGTATATATTTGGGTTGTAGATAGTGAAGAATGACCTAATAGTTCTTGAACACTTTTTAAATCTGCTCCATTATTTAACATATCTGTAGCAAAAGTATGTCTTAAAACGTGAGGAGATATATTATGCTTTAAAGCAGCTTCGTTTTGAACTTTATCAATAATTAGTTCAACTCCACGACTTGTTAGCTTTCCACCATTATGATTTATTAATAAGTAATTAGAATTATTACCATTTAATAATTCATTTCTGGCATTATCTAAATATAATTTTAAATATTTTTTAGCATATTCTCCAAAAAAGACTATTCTTTCTTTACCACCTTTACCATATACTTTTATTTCTTGATTACTAATATCAATATCATTTAACTTTAAGTTCGTTATTTCTGAAACACGAAGACCTGTAGCATATAGAAGTTCTATGATTAAACGATTTCTTATTCCTAAAGCTGTATCTAAGTTAATAGAATCAAATATTTTATCTAATTCATCAGATTGTAAAAAGTTAGGTAACTTTTTTTCTTTTTTAGGATTTCTTATTAATTTAAATTGATTAATTTTAATAATATTTATGGTCATTAAATAAGAATAAAAATGTCTTAAGGTACTTAAAATTCTTGAGACAGTACTTTTAGAATATTTTAATTCATCTAAATATTTTAAATAACTTCTTATTTCGTCTTTAGTTATTGTCTTATAGTTTATTTTTTTTAGCATAATAAAAGCATAGTAATTATCTAAATCTTTACTATAGCTATTAATTGTTGTATTAGGATAACGTTTTTCATTATCTAAATAATTTATAAATTTTTGAATGTTATTTGCTAAATCATTATTCATTTTTACCTCTAGACTTCTTAAAAACCTATACTTTTATTTAAATTTAATTACTTAAAGTTAAATTAGGAGATTCTTCTTTTCTACTAATAAGTTTCTTAGCAGCAGCGTAATATTTTAATAGTTTTTCTTTAGGAAGACTTATACACATTTCATATGTAGCAGGTACTCCGTTAATTAAATATCCTGAGTCAACGATTGTAGCCATTATTTCATAAACATCTAATTCATCTTTGGCTTTTAAATCATCAGGACTATGATCAATATTAATAATACCCATTTGTCTTAACTCACTATCAGATAAATCTTCAGCTCCAGCAAATAATAGAGCTATTTCATCAGTTGTGAGATATTCATAATCATCTGTTACTTGTTCTTCTTCTATTAAACTTTGAGTTTTATTTTCACTTACAGTAGCGGCTGTATTAAATAGTTCATCCATGGTAATTTGATCACATATAATACTATTTTTAGCGGCTTGTCTAGCATAACTAAGTAATTGCTTTCTAACTTTAGCTAATTTATTATAATTCATTTCACTTATTTCTTCTGGTGTATAGTGAATTCCTGAATTAGGATTTTCATCCATTAATCTTAAAATATCTAAATGATAAGTACTCATACAACCTTTGATTCTTTCTACCATTTTTTCTAATCGATAATCAGGAATACGATCTAAGGTTTCTTTACTATAATTAGTTACTTTAAATAAATATCTATATGCTTCTCGTCTATCAAAAAAGTCCATTGAATTCATAATATCACCCTCATGCTATAAATTATAAATAATTTCATATAATAATGCAAATTCTTCCCTATTATTTCTAATTTTTTTTACTACTAAAAGTATTATCACTATTAACAATAATTCTATTTGATATTTTTATTAAAATACTTCGTTTATTTTCATACTTAATATTTTTAAATATAGATAGTGAAGCTTTTAAACCATTTTCACCTTTTTGTTTGAAAAAATCAATATTCTTAATAATATATTTAAATTTAGTAAATTCTTGATCATCTACTTTTGGTACTAAAAGATTATATATCATATTCATTAATTTTTTATTATTAGAATTACTATATATAAAGTCAATTAATAAGTCTTCAGTTAAGATACTAGTATCATCTTTGAAAATAGCTCCTTCTTTAAGTTCATGATATTTACCATTTACTAAATAAATAATTGTAAAATTATTAAAACGTTCATTTAAATCTATAATATTAAGTTTTAAGATTTCAAGTAATAAATCTGTTCTAGTAATTTTCTTAGTAAACTTGTCTATTCCTTCTAAAGAAGTCATATCTTCATTATCATAAAAAGATGTTAAATTCCATTCTAAAAGGAGATAATCGTTATTACCTCTTTTGATTGCTAATAAATATTTTTGCTTTTCTTTAGACATAATTTATCACCTTAAGAGATGGATTATATCATAATATATATTGGATAGTCAATCATCAACTTATAAATTTTCCAATAAAGTCTATAATTCCTTTAGCTTTTTCATTTATTAAACTATCAAGACCTTCTCCTACTTTAGCTCCAATATTACTAGCTGTATTACTTGTATCAACATAAGTGTTTTCTGTATAATCCTTTATATCAACAAAAGTACCATTTTTAACGTCTTCTTCAAATTCTTTAATTTTTTCTTCTGTTAGAATAGTTTGTCTATTTATTTCACTTTTATAATTACCACTTGCAACTTGATAATAATTAATTAAAAAAAAGATAAATAATAAAGTTAAAATATGTCTAAATATTACCCAGGCTTTATGACTATTTTTCATATATCATTCCTCAATAAATTTTAAAATTACTTTAGCAAGAACTTTTAAACTATTATTTAGTTCTTCTATTTCATTATATTGTCCTCCTATTTCAATTAGGACACTTTTTTCACTTAAATCTTGATTATATATTCCATTTACTCCTGTACCACTTTTTTTACTTATACCTCTTGATATTCCAGGTACTTCATTAGTAAGTAAATCATTTAATTTATTAGCAACATTTAAATTAGCTTCATAATTATCATGTTCTAGACCAACTACAAAGAGAATTTTAGCATACTTAAGATTATTATATTCTAAAAGAGTAGCATTTAAGGGAGATGAATCACGATGTAAATCAATAATAAGTTTAAAAGTAGGATTATTATTAATTTTATCTTTAATTAATTCTTTGGAAGCTTCATAACTATATTTATAAGACCAACTATTTTTTCTTAAGATATCACTTACACTTCCTGTTTCAACTAAACTATTAATACCATAATCTTTTAAGTAATCACTTAATATATAGCTTATAGTTTTAACAGTTGGTTTAATATTATATACTTCTAAGTACTTATCACTATAACTTTCTGTTTCATGAGTACTATAAATATATACTAATACATCTTTATTAATTTCATTTTCTTCATTTTCATCGGGAACTAAATTATCAACGACTATGTCTTCGTGCTTTAAATTATTAAAATTATTTTTTAAAATAAAATCAGGATTTTGATATTTACTTAAAAAACTATTGTTAGATTTATTATTTTTAGTATTATTAATGATATGTTCAATAATTTCTAAATTATTTAATTTAGATATATATGATTTATATATTAATTTATAGGTTAAATTAAAAGAAAAATAAATAATTATTATAATAAATATAAATTTTATGATTTTTAAATTTTTCTTTTTACGAGGTTTAAATCTCTTTTGCATTAAAATCACCTTTTTTATAATATATATCGTCTTTTTTTAAAAAAAAGACGTTTTTTGTTCTTTTACTTGCATTTAATGACAAACTTTAGTATAATTCTATTTGTATTTAAGGAAGGAGCGGAATAATGGCTAATATTAAGAGTTCTAAAAAGGCAATTAAGGTTATAGCTAAGAAAACTTTAGCAAATCATGATTATAAAGCTAGAGTTAAAAACTCTATTAAAGAATGTGAAAAAGCTGTACTTGCTAAAGATGTAGACGCTGCTACTGAAGCTTTAAAAAGTGTACAAAAGAACGTTGACAAAGCTGTTAGCAAAGGTGTTTTAAAGAAAAATACTGCTGATAGAGAAAAATCAAGATTAAATAAAAAAGTTAAAGATATGAAGTAATACTACTTCATTTTTTTTATCTAAGTAATTATTTATGATATAATATAGAATATGGTGATGATATGATAAAAATGAAAAATGCAATTTCATTATTAGTAAGTTCAGTTATATTTTTAATAATTATTTTAAATATAGATGTTATTAGCGAAAGAGTTAAACAAATTTTTACAAGTAATCGTGAAGTTATTATTAATCCTAGTAATGATTATAAAAGAAATTTTACTTATAAATTTGTTAAACAATTAGATAAAAAGGAAGATTATGAACCTCATTCTTATGAAGATTTATTAAATATATTTTATAGTGCTTTAAATGAAGGTTGGGATGAATTTGAATTCTACTGTCCTACTGATTATTTATATTGTTTAGAAGATGTATCTAAAATTAGTTATGATGAAATTTTACTTTCTAATATAAATAATTTTGTTAATCCTTATAATAGCTATTCGACAATTAAAACATTATATGATGATACAGGAGCTGTTACAATAAAAATAACACATCTATATAATAAAGATGAAATTGAAAAATTAGATAAAGATATAAATAAATTAATAAAAGAAAATATTAATGATGAAATGAATTCTAAGGAAAAGATAAGAGCTATTCATGATTATATAATTAACAATACTAAATATGATCAAAAAAAGGGAAATGGTAATGAAAGTGAATATGATTCATCAAGAATTGGTGGAGTTTTATATGATCACTACTCTATTTGTAGTGG
>CANQZL010000117.1 GCA_947628325.1 uncultured Bacilli bacterium | reverse complement strand
TAATAGAACCCCAATATATTTATCCTTTTCTTGAGTGTGGAGATAACTATCAAGTCATGTTACCATATAAGTATCAAGAAATTGATGGAAAAGAAGTCATCGTTACTTTAAAACATGGACTCGTTGATAAAAAAGGAAATGTTATCATACCTATCAAATATTTATTTATGGCAGTTTTAGATAATACGGGAACTTATTTTAAAGCCTTTGATATTGAATTAGAAAAAGATGGAGTTTTAGACAAAAATAATCAAATTATTGTTCCTTTTGAGTATGAGTATATTCCATCTTCTCCAGATTTAGCATTAATGATACACACGAAGTATGGTGATATTTATCCTGACCATATTTATCAAGTAAAAGTATGTAATGGGCATTTATATGGAGTCTATGATTTAGAATTAAAAAAAGAAATTATCAAACCCCAATATAAATATTTAAAAATAATTGATTATAATAAATTTTTAATAGGAGAAGATTATGAACATTGTCATACTTTAATTAATGAAAAAAATATAGAAATAGGTGATACTGATGGAGAAGAATTATCATGAAAAAAATGGGAATGCTCTTTATATTATCAATATTTTAAAAAAGTATTCGAGTGAAGAACATAAGATTTCAGTTAATGAATTAATAAAGTATATAGCAGATATCTATGGAGTTCAAAATGATCGAAGAACAATTGAAAGAAATATTGAACTATTAAGAGACAAATTGGATTATGATATTTTAGTTTCAAAAATTGGAAATAAAAATTATTATTACTTATTAAATAATCCTGATGTTGATTTTGAACCAGGAGAAATAAGAACTATCATTGATACTTTTAGTTATGCCACTTTTATTCCTGAAAGTATATCGAAAGAAATTATTAAAAAATGTCAAAATATGCAAAATGTTTATGAGAATGAAAAAATGAAAGATTATCAAATCATATCGAATCATCTTAAAACAAATAATATGGAAATTATCAAAAATATGGAAGATATTAATAATGCTATTTATGAAAAGAAAAAAATTTCTTTTGATTATTATAAGTATGAATTAAAACCTACGTTAAAAAATGTTAAGGTAGATCGTTTTATTGTCTCTCCTTATCATATTTTATATTCGATTCAAGAATTCTATTTGATTGGGTTAAAAAGAGGAGACAAGAATCTTAAAAGTTTTAGAATTGACCGAATGAAGAATGTTCAATTAATGGACGAAGATGTTTCTAAAAATGTAAAAAAAGAAGATATTAAGAAAGTAATTGATACTTCTATTTCTATGTATGGAGGAGTAGGAGAAGATATCGAAGTTTTATGTGATAATGTTTTGTTAGATAACGTGATAGAAGTGTTTGGAAAAAATATTAAAATATCGAAATATGATAATAATCATTTTAAATTAGTTATGAATAAAGATATTGAAGGTTTTAAATATTATGTTTTAAGAAATATTGAATTTATTAAAATTTTGAAACCGAAAAAATTAAAAGAGCAAATTCAAAGAATTTTAAAAAAGTATTTAGAAGAGAACTAACATTTTGTGACCAGTTCTATTGTTTCCTATTTTTTAGTATGTTAAACTTTTTTCAAGGAGTTGAGAGAATGAAAATTAAAAGTTATAAGGATTTAGAGAAAGTAGAAGATAACATGATTGTTGACTTAAGTGAATTAGAACCTAAGTTGATGATTCGAGCTATTGATTTTCTAACAGGTTTAACATGTAAGAATGGAAGTTTAATGAAAGTTGAACGTCATAAATTTTTGGTAAGATTCGGGAGATGATAGGATGAAAATAATAAGAGAGAAAGATAGAAAAAGTGATTGTAAGTTTTTTCTTGATGGGGAATCAGGAGTATTACTTGATTTTTCGAAGCCAAAAAATATGATGGCATCTGCAGTGAATTATTTATGTGATCATGTAACCTCTTTAGAAGAAGAAAATGATGCTTATTATTTAGATGATTATAAGTATTTAGATAAAGAGGAAATGAGAAGATATGTGGAAGATACCTTTGATGAAATCAGAAATGGAGTGATAAAAGGTCACATCTATTTATGCTCCGAGTATCATGGTAATTATCAAGATATCAGTCAAACGTATACAGAAATGTTAGAAAAAATAAAATCAAAAAATTATCAAATTATAGGTATTCCTATTGAACAATATATAGATAGCACGAAAAATAAAGATAATGAAAATGAGTATGTAATAAAAGTTATGATACCGATTAAAATGGATTTATATTGTTATGCTACTGCAAATGGTAAAATGAATCTATGTGATGAGAATACTTTCCAAGAATATAAAGATGAGTATAGAAATTGGTTAAGTCTATTATGGGATGAGAAAGAAGTTACAGATTCAAAACGTCAAGGACCATCCTATGTTGACCCTGATATGCTTGATGATGATAGAAAGAAACGGATTAATCCTCTTTTTTATGAACGCTTATGTGATTTTATGAATTATCAAGCTCATCAATATACTGATACGTCAAATGATAAATATACTTATGACCCAGAAGACCCATATATAACGGGCGAATTTGCAAATGAAAATGAGTCGTTTATGTTAGGTTTTGTTTCGGATCAATTTGGCTTTTCGGCTCCTAGTAAAGCCATGGACCATCCGTATGGGGTTTATTTGAAAAAGTGTAAAATGGAGGATAAAGATAAAGAAGAATCTATAGATAAAGTGATTCATTGGGTGATGACATCAAGAACGATAGGTGGTTCATTTCTTTGGCCAGAAGATATATGGGGGTCATATAATAAAACAAGAGGAAGAAAACCTATTCAAGACCGTGTTGACTTTACTTTAATTGAAATAAAACATTATCTTGAACAGAGAAAAAATGTAGTTGGTGATTTATTAAATGTTAAAGATGATTGGAATGGTAAAAAATGGCTTATGAAATTTTCGAGTTTTAAAGATTACGTTGATTATTTTTGCTTAAATCCTTTTGTAGATGAGACAAATGATTATATGCCTTATGATATTGTTTATAGTAATATGGAGCATGACAAATTTGCATGTGTGAATGATGATGAATTAATAGAAATCAAAAAAGATAAAAAGAAGTTTTCTCAATATAACAAGGAAAATTCTATTTTGAATTTAGATTCTACCGATTTAGAAAAGATGTTTGATAATGTTTGTAGCATGATTGAAGAAAGGTCTTTGATGATTATCGATAAATTGAATGCAAAAGAATAACTATACATTTTGTGACCTGTTCTATTGTATTCCTTTTCTTTTTAGAATAAAATGCTAAATGAAAAGACTCTTATAATAAAACTAGATAAGTCAAGTTATACAAAATTTGATAAAATTATCTAGGAGGATGATGATATGAGAGTAAATGAAAAAATCGAAAGAATTACACAAGAAACTTTGATATGTGGAATAGACATAGGAAAAACAAAGTGCTGTGCAAGATTCTGCGATTATAGAGGATTGGAGGTGTATCATAAAGTTTGGTTTGACCGAACAGAAGATTTGGATGCAATAGGTTGTCAAATAACTGCTGCAATGTATAAAGAAAACAAGACAGATGTATTAATCGCTTTTGAACCAACAGGACATTATTGGTTAAATATTGATAAATACTTTAAGGATTGTAGACAAGAAACTGTATTAATGCCAACATATACAGTAAGTCAAGAAAAAGGAGTTCATGACCAAGATCCAACAAAAAGTGATCCCAAAGATGCTATGTTAATAGCAAGATTGACAAGTGAAGGAAAATATGTAAAAACTATTGAAAGAAAAGAATTATATCAAGATATTTATTCAGGATATCAAATATATGATGATATTCAAAAAGAAATAAATCGAGTAAGAAATAAACTACACGTATGGAATGATAAATATTTTCCAGAAGTAGAAAAAGTGTATACAATAGATTCTGCAGGCATCAAACCAATATATGAGAATCAATTACTACCTAATGAGATTAAAAATATGACATTAGAAGCATTCACAGAGATAATGACTAAAGAAAATAAACGAACAAGTAAAAAGAGCATTATGAAATTAAAAGAATTGTGTGAAAAAAGTAATGGAATAAATTCGGATGCTTTTACCAAAAAAGAAATAAAAAGACTATATGAAAGATTTCAAGAATTGCTTAAAGAATTAGAAGAATATGAGAAAGAATTAATAGAATTAGCAAGTCAGATAGACTATGTAGAGAAAGCAGTTGAAATGAGTGGTATAGGATATATAAGTATGATTGGTATTATTGCAGAAACAGGAGATTTAAGAAATTATGAACATGCCAAACAAGTTTTAAAAATGAGTGGATTAAGTCTTAAAGAAAACTCAAGTGGGCAAAAAAAAGGAAAGAAACATATTTCCAAACGAGGACGTGCTAAATTAAGACGAAACTTAAAACGAATCGGCATCACACTCGTAAAAAATAATAATTTCTTTCTGCAATTGCATACCTATTATACCACACAAAGAATGAATCCGTTAACAAAATCAGTCTCTATAAATGCAATAATAAGAAAATTTATGTATATACTTATGGCTATAGTAAAAAGTGGAAAGTCGTTTGACGAAGAAAAAGCAATAAGAGAAAGTTGCATAAGTTTTAGTTAATAATATCATTAAAAACTAGTTTAGTGAATTAAGATTATATAAATCAGTTTGTAGTTTTAATTCACTAAACTAGAAATAGATTAGTGATATTATGTGAAAGTGGAATTTGGTAAGCTCCTCCGTAGGACAAGATCTAGTTGAAAAGAATAACCAAGGCCAGTTTCATATAATGCCGGATTAAAGAGTTTAGGTAGATAACAAACGATTATCAATACAGAATGACATGAGAGGATAAGCATATATGAAAAACATATTGGCTAGTATTCCACTTAATTATAATTAATAATTAAGTTAACAAATTTTAAAAAAATGCCATATGTTAACAGTTTTCATTATGCTTAAATATAAGAAAAAAAGTAAAAAAACTAGAGAAAACTAGTATAAAAAGCAAAAAAACT
>CANQZL010000116.1 GCA_947628325.1 uncultured Bacilli bacterium | reverse complement strand
GATGATGTTGTGTTAAACGATTCATTGCTAAAATATTAATTTAAAAAAAAGATATTTATAACTACCAATTATAAATATCAACTTTGACAAATAAATTGCCCATCTTATAAATTTTAAATTAATGTAGATATTGTGCATTTAGTTTTAAAAATTCACACATATCTGCACTTTTTCGCGTGGAGAAATTTTCTCCTTGCAGTTAATAATATATCACTTTTTTTTATTTTTATCTACTTTTATATTATTTTTTCTTTAAAATTCATTGAAAAAAGTGCATTTTCTTTTATAATTGCACTTTTTTATACCTATTGCACTTAATTGTGCACTTTAGATTGATTTAACGATTTATAAAAATTTAGATTATAAAACAAACTCAACTGTTTCTCTTTTTATTATTTTTTATGTTATTTAAAGGCTAATCTAAAGTATCTTGTTGATGTAGTACCATCATAATTTTTAACATTATCCTCTTTATCAATATAATCAATCCAACGACAATTTCCTGTATCGCTTAAGTGTAATAAGTCATTGTATGTTTGACCTTGTTTAATAACACAGATGTTATTGTTTCCTGTTAATCTATTTAAACCATTACTTATCGAGTAATCATCCATAAATTCTTCTAAGAATACGCTACCGTAATGTCTAAATGTAACAGTATTATTGTTAAATTGATCTGTTGTATACGATCCACCAACTTGCCATTGACAGCTGTTAATGTCAGTACAATTGTCTAAAGGTGCTATTGAATATCGACCATAAACCTTTAATTTGTTAAAGTCAATACCATATCCGTATTGGTCATTATATTCTCTAATAGATGCTAAAGTTTGAGGACTTAGTTGGAATGAGTATTCAGGAACCTCTTCATAAATCTTCTCACCATTTGCTTCTATAGCTTGTAATGCCAAACCACCTTTTCCTGTATGGAAACGAGAATTTTCATATCTATATACTGAACCACCTGTTGCTTCCCCAGCGGCATTTATGCCTTCTGATTGCCAGTTAGCTCCTAATAAACGACCTCCAGCTTTACCAACAGCATTTAAATCATTTAATGATACTGTTGAATTAGTAAATCCCATTGTTCCATTTAAACTTGTAGTGATTTTATCTTCATTAGTAGGTTCATAATTATAACTAGTATTAGCCGATACATATACTTCTGGTGAAGGTACACCTTCTATTTCATAAGTAACTATCGGATCACCACAACACTTGCACACTGATTCAACTATTTCATAAAAACAAGTTCTGTTATTTGTAGAAATGACTGATAAGGCACCATTTCCCATGACTCGTCCCAGTCGTCCATCACTATACGAGCCTATTTGGCCAAAGGTGTATGTATATTGATACAAGTTACGCGGTGTAGTAATACTTATCGGGAATGTATTACTTGTTCCTCCAAATTTAGACCATAATTCTGCCTTATCATCGGCATAACTAATACTACTATCACGTTTTCTTGCATTTAGCCATGCTTCTTCTAGATTATTACCATGTTCTTTTATATCGTTTGCTCGAACATACCAGCGACCTTTGTTCTTATAAAAACTACTGTTTGTTATAGAACTTTTAATGTAATTAGCTTCTGCATAATTGAACGCTACGGCCGAGCAATGTCCACCAATCCAATAATTTACTCGTTTATATCCTTTTGTACTACTCATTGAAACACCATCTTTTACAGGTGTGCTAGTAGAATAAGTTCCATCACTATTTGCACTAATAGTACATTTGGCGGCAAGTCCATTTTTTAATGGTGGGCTTCCCGAAACAAAAGAAGAATCCTGATGATAATTTTTAGCTTCAGAACTATTTACCCCCCATGGTCTTCCTCCAGTATTGTAATAATAAGTATTTATTTTATTACGAGAAAGCAAAACTTTTTCTCCAGTAGTAGTACCTTTAAGAACCGTATCTTTATCTTTTGAAGTAACGTCACTAGGTGAGAACCAATCTAGTGAAACTTCTACTTGTCTATCTGTTGCCGAATCATAAGAATCATGCGTTTCCCCTTTATTATCTGGAAAATTTTGATAATATGCATCATTTAATTCTGTATACCGTTCTAGCACATTATCATCTTGTAAAATTGTCATAAATACAGGCTCATCATATGTGTAAGAAACAGCAGGATCAAATGCCGTATCTATTTTTACATAATTTCTACTTTGACCTAATAAAGTTTGTTTTGAAATTGTATTATTAGCTCTAACACCATCATCAGTAGTATTGTATAATTGAAAATGCTGACAGTCAAACATATCTTGTGTCATCTCTTGAATAGCAGCCATATTACTATTCATAATTTCAAATTCTGTATCTAATATAGCATCAGCGTCACCAACTACTGCTGCCATTAAATCATCACGTAATTTTTTATATGCCGCCTGCATTCCAGTTTCATCATATGTATAACAAGTTCCTGTTAGCTTTCGTGCTATACTCCCCGATACCCCTGGACGAAGGGCTTCGCTTTTACAATCACCTAAAGTATTTACTGTTTGATTTGATACATATGAAGATTTACCAGCCGAATATCCTGGTGAAGTAAATCGTTCATAAGTTCCACCTTCAAATTCTCCTGGCATTGATAATTGATATTGAGCCCATTCTGCACCATAAACTTCGCTATATAATTGACCAACCTTACACCTATATTCGCCTGTCCCTTCTTGATGAGAACTAGCACTCGTGTATTTATAGCAATATTTGCTTGCACCAGATCCACCTGAGCTATATCCAGATGGGCATGTTCCAGTTGATGAAGGACTTGCTGAGTGATAACACTGTGTTCCTCTTAGACTACCTGAGCTACATGAATATACTGGTTTCATTATTTCTTCATCTTCTAAACATACATCATTATGTTCAACTACAGTCAAACCTCTATTTCCTGATCCTAATCCAGCTACAGTATCAAAACTATAATTATCTCCACCATTAATATCCGTCCAAATATGAGATACTCTACTATACTCATTATAGGCCGTTACAACAGCATTAGAAGCGCTTGCAACTTGTCCTAAGAAAGAATCATAATCAATAAACGTTGTGTAACAAGTACGTTGACCAGCTATAAAAATTGGTTTATCAATACTAAAGTATGATCCAGCAGTAATTGCATTTGCTCCAACAAAATTACCAAATCCTTCTGCTGAAATATTCCACTCTTCAGCGCAACTTACTCGACAATATCTATTATTATCATTAACATAGTTATCAACCATTAATGAATTTCCGTTTTCATCCTTTTTATCACTCCAACCTCCAGTAACCTGTACAATACAAGTTCCTATTTGATTGCTATATTTACCATTACCTTCATAATAAGCTCCCTCTTTTATTGTATAGATTTCTGATTTCCCAATATGACAAGTATTATTTTCAATTTCTTCCTCAGTACAAGGTGGTTGAAAAGTACAAGCATTAGTCATTGTAGAAACTACACACTTACCTTCACAAACATTTTTTACAATATGTTCATATTTGTTTTCATCTAAAACATATTTACAACAACCAGCTCCTTTAAAAAGATCTGGATTAAATGTAGAAGAATCATTACAGATATATGCGCCAGTATCATCATAACAAGCTTTATAATCTAATGCAGGTAATGTATTACAAGCATTTTTGGTATTTGGCGAAACATCAAAATATGTATACATTTTTCTACTTTTAAAATTAAACACAACCATTCTTTGTAATGAACTTTCATTTGGATTAATTATAAAAGAATTATTTTGATTCATGGTATCATGTACTGTTAAAATAAAACTATATTTTTTTTCTTCGTCTCTTTGTTTTGGTGGTGTTACTTTTGATGCATCTAAAACAGTTATTTTAAAAGCATAGTTATATACTTCCACAGATCCTGTACTTAAATCATCATTTTTTTCGAAACTAACTACTTCTCCTCGAACGTTATCTCCAGCATTACCAAAACCTCTTACTCCTGTGCCTATAAGGGGAGTTTCTAATTTAGCACCAACTGGCAAAGTCATTGTTCCAGTATAAGTTAAAATATATCCATTTCCAACTTGTTCATAATTGGTTTTTTCAATAGTTCTTTTAAATTCATCTAAATCGCTAAATTTAAAATCTTTATAATTACATAATATTTGTATTAAAACATTTTTTGTTGAAGTGCTTAAACTCCAAGCATTTACTAAACTAGTTATTTTATTTTTCTCTTCTTCTTTTGACAATTCCTGCTTATAGACATCTTTTAGTTGTGTAGCAAGGTTTTTATACATATTATAATGTCCAACTAAAACTGATTCACTTGTTGAAATACCTCCACTATAACCATCCATTATTGCAATTGTTCTGAGTGCTACCATAGCGGCATCTTTATAAGGATTACTTGGTGAACCGAATGAAAAGCTACTATCACTCGCTTGTTTTTCATTTACTATTTTAGCAATATATCCTACTAATTTTCCGAAATCAGAATCTTTATTTATATCAGAAGTTTTAAAATATAATTCTCCTCCAGCGGGATTTCCTCTAGCTGGGTCTAAACATAATGCTACAAATTCATCAGAATCATTGCAACCATCAGTTATAACACTATAATTTGAAAACTGAAGTCCGCCATCTGTACTAAGTCCAGCATCTTTTACAATGTAATTACGACATGTTGAAGTAAAGAAATTATTTTTGTTTGAATATTCATCATTTACTCCATAAGTTATATTATCATCAATGTCTATAATAAAACCATCAGATCCGCTTTCTGTTCTACCATAACCATCTTCAACTGAAAATTTATAAGTATAATCTGTATCAGAAGTGCTAACTACTACATCAATATATTGATTTTCTGCTGTTGTTTGTTTACCAAAAATTTGACATTCTCCATTGTTAAAAGAAGCGTTTAAGAATTCTTCACCACCAATTTGAGAACAATTTTGAATGTCTGGTACAGAAAGGACTTGTCTATCTCCAACAAAGACGCTTCTATAATAATCTTTTTCTACAACTGTTCTATCAACAACTATTGTATACATTTCTCCATCTGCTGGTACACTGGTTCCTGGTGCAAGTATTTGTCCATCTGATGCTCT
>CANQZL010000115.1 GCA_947628325.1 uncultured Bacilli bacterium | reverse complement strand
TAACTAATAAGGAATATAATGATTATCATAGTACTGATATTAATATGAATAAAATTAAAGCTATTTTACATAATAAATGTCTTCTTTCTATGGTCAAAAAAGAATTTAGTTATTCTAAGATAGTTGTCGATGAATTTGAAAATCCTAAAAGTTATTATATGCATCTAAATAATGTTAAAGAAAAAGTAACTAATATAACTTTTATGACTAAGGCTGAAGACAAATGTATGTCTGTTGCAGCTTCTTCAATAATTAGTCGTTACATATTCTTAAAAGAAATGAAAAAATTAAATGAAAGATTTGGAATTGAAATACCTTTAGGAGCTTCTTCTTTAGTTGATGAAGTTGGAGCTACTTTAGTTAAAAAATATGGTAAAGATATTCTAACTGAAATAGCTAAATTAAATTTTAAAAATACTGAAAAAATATATGAAATAACAAAACGAGATTAAATCTCGTTTTTTTAAGCACATATCTTCATAATAATTAATTGTAAAGCTAATAGATTACCTATTTTCCCATTTTTAACTTTATAATCAAAATCCCCTATCATTTTAATATAACTTTCTAATTCTTCTTTACTAAATTTATATGTATAATTTAAAAGTTTTTCTAATTGAAAATCATACCCAATTCCAAGTTTACTCATTATTTCTTTTTCACTACATTTATTCATCATTTCTTTTACTAATAAAACATTCCTAACTTGATAATATATTTTAGTTACAAGTTTTTGAGGAGGAATACTTTCTAACATTAAATCATCACATATTTTATAAGAATTTTTTAAATCTTTATCCATTACAGCATCTACAAATTTATATTCATTATCTTCTAAAACTCTACTAACTATATTTATGACGTCTTCATATTTTATTTCACAAGGTTTTCCATAATATAATTTAATTTTTTCTATTTCATTAATTACTAAGTCATAATTATTTAATGAATTATTAATAATATAATATAAAGTATTAGAATCTATTTTATATTTCTCATTATTTAATATATTAATTACTTTATTAAAGATTTCTTTAGGTTTTAAATCATTTATTTCTATATATTCATATTGTTCTTTAATTATCTTAACTATTTTCTTTTTACTATCTACTTTATTATTTAAAGTAAATATTAATATTGTATTAGGATTAGGATCTTCTAAGTATTTAATTAATTTATCATATTTTTTAGTTGATGATTCTTCTTTAGTAGTAGATTTACTAGCACTAAATATATTAGCATTTTTAATTATAAGATATTTTTTATCATCAAATAAGGAAAAATATGCTGCTTCTTCTAAAATATCATCAATACTTAAAGAATTTAAATCAAAAGTTGTATAAGAATTATTCCCTACTATATCTTTTATTTTATCATCTAATAAATGAATACTACTAGAACTAATTAAGTAAATATTTTTCATTGTTCCCACCACTAATATTATAACATAGCTCATAATTATTTATATGCAAAAATACGTCCATTTTTTAAATGAACGTATTAAAGAGACATTATAAATTATTTAATAATTAGATATCTCTTTATATATATTAATCATCAACTATAATTGATGTTATTATATTTTATGTTTTATTTTTTATTTTGTTACTTTATGGTTGATAATTTTCTATAAATAGTTTTTTATTTTTTATCGTAAACTTAATACTACCATGTTGATCTGTTCTATAAATTATACTATTATTTAAGTTTTCTAATACTTCTTTGTTAGGATGACCATATCTGTTATTTTGTCCTACTGAAATAATAGAATATTTAGGATTTATTTTATTAATAAATTCTTTACTACTACTTGTATTACTTCCATGATGTCCAACTTTTAAGACATCTATCTTTCCTAAATTATATTTTTTTAAAATATTTTCTTCTGTTTTAATACTAGCATCACCCATTAAAAGAAATTTATAATTATTAAATTCTGTATATATAACATTACTATTATCATTTTCATTATCATACATTTCTGTCTTTAAAAAATATAATTTATAATCATCATTTAATTGGTTAAGACAACTATAATAATGAATATTCTTTTTCTTTAAAATAGTAATTAAATCTTGCTCTAATTCATTAAACCCTCCACAATTAAATATTACTTTATCTATTTTAAAATTATCAACATAATTAAGACTTTCTCCCATATGATCATAATCGCCATGTGTTAAAACTAAGGAATTAATTTTTTTAATACCTAAAGCTTTTAATAAAGTTATAACATTATCTGATACTTTATATTCTTCTTTCTTTTTTTGCCAATCTTCTTTAGTTAAACTAACTATACCACCCGTATCTACCATAATAACTTCTTTTTTATGAGGAGTTATTATTAAAGAAGAATCTCCTTGTCCAACATCTAAAAAATAAATATAACTATTACTATCTAAATAAGGAATTAACATATCTAAAAATATTATTACTATAAGTAAACTAAATAAGATATATTTCTTTTTAATAATAGTAATTAATAAAATAATATAATAAATTATTATTTCATATATATTTAAAGACATATAAATACTTAGAATATTTATTTTACCTAATAAATTAGCACTATATTCTAAGATAGAAATAAAGAAACTAAAAATATTACTAAGAATTGGAATAATAAAACTTAATAATGATAAAGGATATACAATAATACTTACAAATGGTACAAAAAATATATTATATAAAATACTTAAGAAATTTACTTCATAAAAGTTACTTAAAGATATAGGTAAACTAAATAAAAAAGCTATTAGACTTAATTTAAATGAACTTTTTATCTTATTACTATCTTTTATAAAATTACTAGATATTAAAATACCTGAAACAGTTAATACTGAATAAATAAATCCTACATCATATATTGCTTTATAATTATTAATTATGATAATAAAAATAGTTAATAATAATACCTTAATAGAACTTATATTTAAATTAAATATTTTATTAATACTATTAATAATAAAAAAGATAATACATCTTTTTATTGAATAAGGAAATCCTACTATAAATCCATATATTATCAAAATAATACTAACTATTAAATACTTTACTTTATCATTAATATGTTTAAATAATTTAAGAATTATGCCACTAAGTAGTCCAATATGCATACCTGATAAAGCAAATAAATGTGTAATACCTATTTTCTGATAATTAGTATATACTTCATTACTGATATCATTTTTATTTCCTAAAATAAAAGCTTTCATATATCCTGTTTTATCTATTTTTTCTATTTTGTCATTAACATAATTTTTTATTTTATATAAAAAGTTTTCCTTTTCAAGAAATTCAATATTATCTATATTTAAAGTATAATATATATCATTATTTAATAAGTATTTTTTATAATTAAAAGCATATGGTATTGTATTGTTATTACTTACTTTTAATTGTCCTTTAACTTTAATTTTTATTCCATATTTAATTTGTTTTTTTAAATCTAATAATTCTTCATAAGTATTTATATAGTAATTACTTATTAGAGTTTCTTTTCCCTTTAATTCTAAAGTTAACTTATTACCATCAAATTCATAATCATTTATTATCCCCTCAAAATAAGAATCATTAATATTAAAAATACTTTTATTTTCTTTTAATAAAATATTACCTAATATATATAAAACAATAATAATTAAAAAAATAATATAAAATATATTAGACTGTAATACTATCTTTAATTTTTTCAAAGGCTGAATCTCCTATACCAGATACATTTTTTAAGTCTTCAATTGTTTTAAAATTACCATTAGTATTTCGATATTCAATAATAGCAATAGCTTTTGACTCTCCTATTCCATTTAAAGTCATTAGTTCTTCTTTAGTAGCTGTATTTATATTAACTTTTCCTTGTCCTACTTGAAGATTACTATCCTTTTCTTCATCTTTATTATTTTGATTATTTGTTAAATTATCATTTTTATTTGTCTCAACAGTACTACTTCCTTCACAAGAACTAATATCAATTTTATCTGTGTAACAATTTTTTTCTTCTGTAATATTAAGATTTTTAATTTCTGTAGTCGTATAAATATAAATAACCATCTCATTAGATACTTTTTTACTTAAATTAATAAATTTAGTTGAAGCATTACTCTTTAATCCTCCAGCAAGCTTTATAATATCATTTACAATGGCATTATTAGATACTTCATAAACTCCTGGATTTTTAATAGCTCCTTTAATATCAACCTTATATTTTTCTTCAACTATTTCCTCAATTGTTTTATCTTCCTCATCACTACTCTCTTCTTGATAAGTTAATTCACTATTTACTGGAATATCTTCATTTGGTAAAGTTTCTTCTTTAGTTAAAGAAAAATCAAATAATATAAAAAAGATAATGGCAATGGTAAATAAAAGAATTAAATATATTGCAATATTACTTATTTTATCATTATCTAAAATATTCATTATCATTCCTCCTTTCACTTTAATTATTCTAGATTACTTAGTAAAAATCCTTTTAAAAAAATTAATAATAAATAAAAAGCATAGCTAAATTAATAACTATGCCTAAAAATTATAATTCTATAAGTTCGCAATTTTTCTTTTGACTCTATTCTCTTTATTTTCATAATTAACTCTTTGGACTATAAATAATGATACAATAACAACAAGATTATAGGAACCACCATAACTTAAAAATGGTAAAGGTACTCCCGTTAAAGGAATAAGACCTAGAACTCCTAATAGATTAATTAATATATGGGAAAGTAAAAATGTAAAAATACCATAAGCTAAAATACTATCTCTTAAACAACTAGTATCCTTAGCAATTCCCAAAATAATAAATAACATTATAAAGTAACCAATTACTACTACAATACCAACTATTAATCCTAATTCTTCACATATAATAGGAAAAATAAAATCAGTATGAGCTTCTGGTAAATAAAGATATTTTTGTGATGATTCTCCTAGACCAACACCTGTTAATCCACCATTATGAATAGCAATATAACCATTACAAACTTGATAACCAGTTTCTTCTATATATCTTTCACAAGGATTTGCAAAATTAAGTATTCTTTTAACTTGGTATGATTGTAAGATATTTTTACCTAAAACCATTAAGGTAAGAAGTAAAAGAATAAATCCTACTATACCTATTTTATAAAT
>CANQZL010000114.1 GCA_947628325.1 uncultured Bacilli bacterium | reverse complement strand
TATTATGATATAAATAATTCATATTCATTTTTTATAGATGATTTAAATATAACTTTTGAGGATAACAACTCACATACGATTGAATCATTTATGGCTAAATTACAAAATAAAGACTTTAAGATTGTTTATACTTCTGATATAGGTACAACAAATTTTGATAATTTAGTAGATTTTTGTAAAGATGCTGATTTAATAATTTGTGAGAGTTCTTTTCTAAAAGCACATAATTCTGATAATAAAACTCATATGACTGCTTATAATGCTAGTGTTTTAGCAAGTAAATCTAATGCTAAAAAGTTATTGCTGACTCATTTTTGGCCTGAAGAAGATAAAAGACTATATTTAGAAGAAGCAAAACAAAATTTTAAAAATGTTGAAGTTGCTGAAGAAGGCAAAAAAATAATATTAAGGAGGTAACTATGGAAAAATTAATTGATATGCATACTCACACTAAATATTCAGATGGTGATTTATTACCTCAAGAATTAATAAGATTGGCAATAGATAAAGGAATTGGTACACTTGCTATAACAGATCATGATACTATTGAAGGAATAAAAAAGGTTAATAGAAATGAAAAGATAGTTATAGATAGTGGAATAGAAATTATTAATGGTATTGAATTATCTGCAAAAACTACTAAAGGAAGAATGCATATTTTAGGATATGATATTGACTTAAGTAATGAAACATTGAATAAAAAAATGAGCGATTTAAGAGATAATAGTATTAATTCCTTATTGTCAATAATGGAACAAATTAAAAGAGACTATGGAATTAGATTTAGTTATGAAGATATAAAAGAACTTGTTAATGCCAATCATAATTTGGGTCGCCCAGATTTAGCAAAACTTTGTGTTAAATATGGATATGCTACATCATTACAAGATGCATTTGATAAGTATTTAATTGATGCATATAATAAAACACGAGGAAATAATAAAGGTTTACAATATCAAGAATGTTTAGAACTAATAAAAAATAGTGGAGGGATATCAGTTCTTGCTCATCCAAAGTCACTAGAATTATCAGAAAAGGAATTTTTAATCATATTAAAGGAAATGATTAGTTATGGACTAAAAGGTATAGAAGTATATCATTCAAGTCATTTAAAAAAGGAAATGGATTATTATTTAGAAATAGCAAGCAGATATGGTTTATTGATAAGTGGTGGTAGTGATTTTCACGGAAAAACTATTAAACCTGATATTGAATTAGGAACTGGTAAAGATAATAATATTAAAATTAAAAAACTATCATTACTGGATAAATTACGTAAATAATTATTCAAAAAAATAAATTAATCACACGTTTCTAATTAATTTTAAAAAGAAAAATTATTTTAAAAAAATAACAAGAAATGAAAGCTATAAAAATTAAAAGGATTGTTACCAATTAAACTTAGGTTACAATCCTTTAATAATTAAATTATTCAACTTTAGGGAAAATTAAAAACTAGTTGTTCTTACTTTTAAATTTAAGCTTTAATTCTTCATCAACAGAAGGTTTATATTCAATTAAATGAAATGGATATGAATGACTATATTTTTTCATTTTATTTTTTGTTTCTGTTGTTTTACCACTTTTATCAAATACTATACTTGATTCAGATAATCTTTCAAATCTATGAGTATCATTTGGATTTAATGTTGCAAGAGAATAATTAGAAGCATAGTCAGAGCCAAAGTTTACTATAATATCAGTAATATTTTTTTCTTTAAAACTTTTATTAATTTTTTCTAATAATAAATCATAATCAAAATAATAAGCATTATCATTTAATAAAACTACTAAACAAATATCTCCTTTATCATTTTCTTGATTTTGATAATTTGTTATATAAACACAATCAACTTTTTCATCATCAAATAATTTTTTGATAATTTTACCTAATTTATCGATTAAAAAACTATATTCTTTTTCTGAAAGTTCTACTTGTTGTTTGATAACTCTATTGTTTAAAGTAAGTAAATTGTTATCTTTTATTATATTCATCATATCAGCAAATTCTGGGAAATCATGTTTATCTTTAAATATATTGATATCCCAACCATACCATATATCAAATGCTGTTTTTGCTCCATTTTTTAACATTTGCTGTATTTTAGGAATTCTAAAGGCCCAGTTATTGTTTTGATCATCTAAAGAATGATGTAAGCCACTATCTTGATAAAGTTTAGATTGTAAATTAGCTTCTATCTTATCACAATAATATGCAAATCTTGATTCATTAGTAAATTGGTTATCAAAATCAAAAAGCATTTCTATTAATCTTTTTTTATCAGTTAAATTACCAACAACTTCAATCATTGCTTTATGTTCCACTTCTTTCTTCTGTTCGGATGTAATTCCATCAAAAGGAGTTATATCGCCAATTAGTGTTTCACCAACTTCATGAATAGCCAAAAGTTTGATAATTTTATCTATTTCAATATTTCTATCAAAATTTAATTTCTCATTATAATCAAATTCAGAATCCATTGCTATAGCCAAAGCAATACTACCTACAATATGTTCTGATATTCTTTCTTTTCTTTCTGTATTTATATTCCAATGGTTACTATCCCAAGCACTCCTAATTTTGTTTTTTAATCTAAAGTTAAGATAATAAAACTTAAAAATTTCTTCATATTTAGAATATTCTTCAGAGTTTTTAGGATTTAAAATTTTAATACCTTCATTTACTAAATCTGAATATTCCAATGAATCTCCTTTTTCTGAAATTAACTTAGTTAAAGAGAAATCTAACATTCTATATTTAAAAATAAGTTTTGCTTCTTTAGTTTGTAATAAACGTGCTTCATCAATTTCGTCCTTATATAGTTTCCCTTTTTTTAAAGAATCCTGTATATTATAGCTTGGATTTAATCTTGAAAAATCGTCTAATATCATCATTCTTAATAACTTTCCAATGTTATCAGTTTCTTTAAATTCTGAATCCATCGCTATTGCTAACATCATACTCCCAAAGATATGATCAGCAACACTATAATTATTAATTTCATCTATAATTGTAGTTTTCAATTTATTTGCTTGTGTATAAAATGTTAAGACTTTTCTAATTTCTTCTACCTTTTTCATGTTATTCTCCTTTGTTGAGAATATATTATACACTATATTTTTCGTCTTTGATATATAATTTTATTAAAGAAAGGCAAATAGCATTTTTATGAATCTTAATATCTTACACAATATATTGAAATATTTAAAATATGTATTAGACAAAAATAAATTATTGTCTTAGAAATCTATTAATATCTTATAATTAATCTATAATTATTACAAACGATTTTTTAGTACAAAACTTACTATATTTATATTGTTTTTTTATGCTTTTACATATATAATCTAATTGTAGAAGTAAGAGGTAGTAAAATGAAAAAAGATAAGTATTATAAAAATATTGGTTTAATAAGATTTTTAGCTATATTAGCAGTTTTACTATATCATCTAAATATTTTAAAAGGTGGATATCTAGCTGTATGTATGTTCTTTTTATTAAGTAGTTATTTATCTTGTATATCAGCTTTTAAACAAAAAAAATTTTCATTAAAAGAGTACTATAAAAAAACTTTTTTAAAAATATATCTACCTTTAATAATAGTTGTTTTTTCTTCAATATTTGTAGTGTCTTTTATTAAAGATGTTGCTTGGGTTAATATTAAACCAGAAATAAAATCAATTTTATTTGGTTATAATAATTTTTGGCAGTTATCAACTAATTTAGACTATTTTGCTAAAAATATTAATTCTCCATTTACTCACTTATGGTATATAGCTATATTAATTCAATTTGATTTATTATTCCCATTTATTTACCAAGGATTAAAAAAAATAGGGGATAAAGTTAATAAGTTATTACCAATAATAATTAGTTCTTTAATAGGAATTATTAGTGTTGTTATCTTTGTAAAAACTGGAACAGACAAGGATATTATGTTTTCTTATTACAATACATTTGCAAGAATGTTTTCTCTATGGTTTGGTGTTGCTCTAGGATTTATACATATTTATTACAAACCTCTTGTTTTAAAAGATAATAAGTTAAAAAAGATTATTTTTTACATATATTTATTAATTTCTATTATTTTATTTATTACAGTTGATGCTTCATCTAAATTATATATTTTTAGTATGATTTTTATAACTTTTATTAGTATGAGATTAATTGATTATGGAATAAGTTTTTCAAATAAAGAGTTATATATTACAAATAAAATTAATAATGGTATTAAGTCAATTACAAGTGTTGGATATGAAATTTATTTAGTTCAATATCCTATTATATTTATTTTTCAATATATTAATATGAATAAAATTTTAGAATTTATTCTTATTATACTTTTAATAGTCATTATTTCTTATATAATTAATTTTGCTTTAAATTTAAAGAATAAGAAAAATAGTGAAGTTACTCGTTTAGCAGTTTTCATACTTTTATCTGTCTTATCTATTTTAGGTATTTATAAATACATAATAACTGAAGACTATACAAAAGAAATGAAAGAATTAGAAGAGCAATTAGCTGAAAATGCTGAAAAGATTTTAGCTAAGCAAGAGGAATATGCTTCAAGAGAAAATGCTAAAAATACCGATTGGGAAGAACAACTAAAAGAATTAGAAAATGGTGAAAAAAACATCGAGAATGTTGTAAAAAAATTAAATGTAGTTGGTGTTGGTGACTCAGTAATGCTTGGAGCTGTTGACAATTTATATAAGACATTTACGAATGGTTACTTTGATGCTAAAATTTCTCGAACAGCTTGGAGCTTAAATGGTATTTTAGAAGACTTAAAAAATAAAAAAATGTTAGGAAATCCTATTGTAATTAATTTAGGATCAAATGGTGATTGTTCAACTTCTTGTAAAGATAAAATAATGGAAACAATAGGAGATAGAGAAGTATTTTGGATTAATACAACTAATTTAACAAATGTTAATGAAATACTTAGTGCATATGCCGAAAAACATAGCAATATGCATATGATAGATTGGTATACTCTTTCTCGCGGACATGAGGAATACTTCTATGCTGATAAAATTCATCTAACGGGAAGTGGAAGAGTAGCATATACAAAAGTAATATATGATGAAATTTATAAGGTTTATTTAGAAAAGTATAAAAAAGAAAAAGAAGATATTATTAAAGAACATGAAGAAAAAGAAAGTAATAAAATAACCTTTGTTGGAAATGAAATTTTATTTAATGCTTTTAATGATATTCATGAAAAATTTTCTGAAGATAAATTCTTTATAGATAAAGATTATACATTTGA
>CANQZL010000113.1 GCA_947628325.1 uncultured Bacilli bacterium | reverse complement strand
ATCGCGTAAATTTTACTCATTTTTATAAAAATGAGTAAAATTATTATACTAATAAATCAATGATTTGCAACTTCATCAATTTACTACTCAGTATTATACGTGTTATAATAATTTACACTTAGAGGGGATTTTGTATGATTAGTAAATCTATAAAAGATAAATTAATTGTTATTAAAGATGAGTTAACTCCATTAGAATATTATATATACTTTGTAACAAAAATTAATATTAAAAAAAAGACTATTTCTGAAATAGCTAAACAATTTTATGTAAAAGAAATAGTAATAATAAATATTTTAAATAATGCTTTAAATCGTCTTAAGAAATATCAAGACAAAGATATATTTATAAATAAATTAGCTGAAATAAAAACTAGAGAAGGGGATAAATACAATAAACTTAAAATAACTCCTGTAATGCCATCTAATATTATAAAATTATTGTTTATAACAAATTATATAAATAAAAATGAAAAGAAATTATACAAGTTAACTATCTTAGATAAATATGAATATACTAATCAAGATTTAGCTAAAATACTTAATATATCTTTAGGAGAATTAGAATCCTTGAAAATATCTTTAAAAAATAAAATAATCTTTAAATTTGGTAGTGTTAAAAGCTTTCAAAAGTTTTCTAATACAATCTTAAAAAAATATGGTATAAATGTTTATAAAATATATGTTCAAGAAGAATATAAAAGTATTGATTATCAAAAATTATATGAAAATTATCAAGAGTTTACTTTAGAAGAAATACTTCAAAGAGCCAATGATTGTAATTGTGAATTAACTAAAAAAGAAATTAAACTATTAAAACAATATTTTGGCTCTGTACCAAAATATTGTTTAAGAAAAAACGTTATAATAAATGATATGATATTAGCCAAGTATGGTCTTAAAAATAAAAGTATTCGATTACCTCAAGATAAATTATATCAAGTATTTTTAGATAATATATCCTTATTTACTTTAGAACAGCAATTATATTTAAATTGTTATTTCTTTAATAAGAAATCTGAAAGTGAATTCAAAAAAAGATACCCTAATTCTAATTTATTTCAGTATAATACTTTTCTTTTTAATAAATTAGAATCTTTATACTATGGAATATATGCTTTTTTTGAAAGTGATTTTACAAAAGAACGATATATTAAAGCTCGAGACATTCTTGTTAGTAAAATGAATATCGAAAGAATTAAGCTCTTAGATTTATATTATGGTGTAGATGGAACATCTAATAGTATGTCATCTCTAGCAACTTTATATAATGTAACATATCCTGAGATAAATGACCGAATTCAAAAAGCTAAAATAGAAGCTTCTAATTTATTTTTCGGATTATCTTATAAAATACGTAATGATAAAGATATTTATGTACCATATATTTTAGATGTAAATTGTCATATAAAAGATGAAACAAGAAATATTTTAAAATTATTTATTATAGATAAATTAAATTATGAAGAAATAAGTAGAATAACTAATTTAAATACTCGAAGAATTTCTAATATTATAGTTGATGGTTTAAGACTAATTGATTTTTATCGCTTTAAATTAACCAATCAAAATACAAGTATAAAAAAAGCTTTAAAAGATAAAGAACTTGATAATGTCCCATTTACTTTACAGGAATTAAAAAAAGAAATTAATTTACATAAGAGTGAATCTATTTTAACAAATATAGAAAAAGAATATTTAAGTTTATTTTATGGAATAAGAAATATTTATAATAGAGAAGGCTTAAAATTAAGCCCTAGTGAAATAGCAAAAAAGTTTACTAAAAATAATAAATATGTTTTAACAAATATAAAAGTTGGTTTAAGAAAAGTAAAAGCTAAAAAGAAAGGAACTTTATCTGTTGATTTGCTTTTCTTTAGTAGAAAAGAAATGGATAAAATTTTAAATGATAAGCACTTGCCACTAAAAAAGGATGACTATGAATTAATTTGTTATTTATTTGAACTTAAAGGGTATCCTTATAAAACACCAAAAGAACTATGCGATATCTATAATTTAAATAGTAATAATCTTCGCTCTAAATATTTAAAAGCAATCGTAACTATAAAAAAATACTTATTAGGAGAAATTGAAGGGAAATTAGATTTTGACGAAGATATTTCACCATTACTTAAATATTTTCCCCCAATAGATCGTTTAAAAATAATTGACTGTTTTAAAAGTAATATTTATCAAAAAGACTTTGCTATAAAATATGGTTGTTCAAGAAACCAAGCTCAATCAATTATGATGCAATTTAAACTAAAAATATATGGCCTTATCTATAATTCCAAAAATACTAAAAAATTTGATTTTGAATTCTATGAAAAAAATATTGATAATCCTAAGTTGCCTTTTTATGGTAATTTAGAATTGGCTAAAGAAATTTTCAATTTAGCATTTGGAATCGATGGTAATGAAAAGCTAGATTCGGTAAAAATCATTGAAAAATTAAGTTTAAAATATGAAAAAACTGCTATTAACAATATAATAAATTCATTAATGTTAGCTATATGTAAATTAAAAGATGGGATAACTAAAGAAGTTAATTTTACAATAAATGATGTTATAAATTATTATAATAAGCATATGCAAGAAATGACTATATCTCATCGACGTATATATGAAAATTATTTTAATACTTTAAACTACTATAAAATATATAATGGTCTTATACCTAATAAAATACTTATAGATTTAATAAAAGAATTACATCCTGACTTTATAAATTTAGATGAAGTATCTAAAGAATATATTGAAGCCTTTTTAAGAAAATATGAAAAAGAATTAAACTCTAGTACTAAACTATCTTTAATGTCTTTATTTAATATTTCTAATCCTTCTATGATGAATGGTAAAGAGAAAAAGAAAGTTTTAAGAATATTAGGAAGAATTGAAAGTAAACGAAAAGAACTAGATATTAAATCATTAATTTTAAAAAAAGAAAATAAATCCTAGTAAATAAAAATTTAATTTAAACATAGATATTTTTGTTAATTTTTAATCTTTCTGTTATAATACTTCGCAGGTGATTTTTATGCCATTAGGTAAATTAACATTAGAAAATATCTTTCAAGATGCAAATATTATAGGATATAAACTAAGTAAAGAAGAAATCTTATTACTTAGAAAATACTTTAATTCTAAACATTTAGAAAATATTAATATTTCTGCTTTAGAATCAGAACTAAATGAAAAAGTATATGATATAGATAGAAATTTACCAAGAATATCTCTTGATAAACTTTATCAAACATTCTTAGCTAATCAAAATCTTTTTAATGAAGAAGCTTCAGCTTATCTACTAGCTTATACTTTTAATAAGACATCTAAAAGTTCTTTTGAAGCTAAATACCCTAATTCATTTTATAAATTTACTAAGAATTACTTAATAGATAAGTTAGAACTATTATATTATAATATTTATGGCTATTTTAATAATCAATTTACTAAAGAACAATATTTAAAAGTAAGAGATAAATTAGTATCTAAGAAAAGTAAACTCCTAGATTTATATTATGGAATAGAAGGAAAAACTCATTCTATAGAAGAAATTGCAGTTATGATAAGAAAAGATTATCAAACTACTAGTAATCTCTTAGTAGAAGCTCGTTTAGATGCTATTAAAACTTATTATGTTCCAGAAGATAATATTGATTATAATATATATCTTCCATATTTAGATGATCCTACTTATGATATAACTGCTGAAACAAGAAACGTTTTAAAAATGCTTATAGTAGATAAATTATCTTATAGTGAAATCCAAAAAAGAACTAATATTAATATAACTAAAATACATAATATAGTAAGTTCTGGTTTTAGAAGACTTGATTTATATCGTTTTAATATCTTAGAAAAAGATCTTTTTACAAAAGATTTAGTTACAGAAATTATAAGAAGACATAGTGATAAATTTGATAATACTGATATAAATATTATTAATTTACGTTACCATAGTATGTTAAACTATCAACAAATAAGTACTTTACTAGGTATAAAAATTACTACTATAAAATATACATTTCGTAAAATATATAAACTTTATTATGAAGAACAAACTAAAGATATTATTATTTCGATAGAAGATATTTTAAATGAAATAAATAAACAAATTAGTGAAAGTATCTTAAATGACGAAGAAAGAAAATTCTTATTAAATTTATTATATGAAACATATACAATAGATGAAAATAAAAAAGTAGTAGGAAAACTTAAAGATAATATTAATTTAAGTGATATTAGTCAAACTATTATTGAAAAATTTAAAAAATTAAAAGTTGGTCTTTTAAAACCAGAATTACTTTATATTTCAAGAACTGATTTAGATAGAATTTTAGATGATAAACATCTTCCTTTAACTAAAAGAGAAAAAGATATTCTTTGTTACTTATTTGAACTTAAAGGATATCCTTATAAATCTTTATCTGAATTAGAAAAATTATATGGTCTTTATAGTTTTACTTTAAAAAGAGCTTATCTATTAATTATTTCTAAGATTTATAAATATCAAAATAATGAATTATCTCCATCTTTAGATTATGAAACAGAAATAAAACCATTACTTAAGTATTTTCCAACATCTAAACGTCTTTTAATAATTGATTATTATCAAAATGAAATGACTTATGAAGAACTAGCTAAAAAGTATCATAAGACACCTCGTCAAATCTTAACTGCGTTTGATAAAATTAAAATTACTTTATATAGTTTAATTAAAGAAGAAAAATTAACTAAAAAGTTTGATTATGATTACTATAATGAGGTTATTAATAGTCCAGATTTACCATTTTATGGTAATTTAGAATTAGCAAAAGAAGCTTTTGAAACATATACAGGTATGAATAAGAAAGAAAGTTTATCATCTCCTAAGACAGTTAAACATCTTAATATAGATTATTCTTTTGAAGCTTTAATGCGTTTAATATATAGTTTAATGCTAAGTGTTTGTAAATATAAAGATGGTATAAGAAAAGTTATATCCTTTACTTTTGCTGATGTTTGTACTTATTATAACGAAAACATTATGAATATGGATTCTCATAAAAGAGATATATATGGAAAATATATTGGTTCATATCATCAAAAGAAAGATAATAATTGTACTGTTATAAATATTCCAAATACAATATTAAATGATTTAGTTACTCAAAATAGCAAAATAAAAGTTATAGATTATACTCAATCACAATTATTATATATATTACAAAAATATGCAAATAGTTTGAGTAAAGATGCTATAATAGCAATTAATGAATTAATTAAGGTTGGAAAAAATAGACTTGAAA
>CANQZL010000112.1 GCA_947628325.1 uncultured Bacilli bacterium | reverse complement strand
CGTCAAAAAATAAGGGTCAAGCCCTTATTTTATAATGATTTAATTAAATTTTACTCCCCACTGAAATATTTAGAGCCCTTCTTTTAAAACTATTAAAAATGACAAAAAATTTATTGCAAAAACTATGAAAAAATTGTATACTAAGATTGACTTTTTACTTTGACAATATGTTTAAAAGATTAACCACTATAGGATAATTCTCTTTAAAAAATATAGTGGAGTTTTGTTATGATAGGAAGTAGGGTGGTAAAATGGCAATTACGGGTAGAGAATTTAAATTAGAAGAGAAACGTTTGGTTGAAGTCCTAAAATTACTTGATGATAAATTAACGCAGATGGGTGAAACGATTTTTGAAGATGAAGAAAAATATCAAGAGTTTCGAAAATATACTTGGGATAATATGAGAGCAATGGATGTTCAAGAATTGAACCAAGCTAAAGCTGATTCGGAATTTAGTGCTAACATGATAATGATGAAACAAGATTATTTTAAAAAACTTTATCGTATTAAAGATAATCCTTATTTTGCTTCTATACTTTTTGAAGATGAAGATAAAGAACGCTTTAGTGTTTATTTAGGATTAACTTATTTAAAAGATGAAGATTATGGAAATATTATTTATGATTGGCGTAGTCCAATATGTAGTTTATTTTATGATTTTGAAGTAGGTAAAGCTGCTTATGCAGCTCCAAATGGACCAATAAAAGGGAATCTTCTTCGTAAAAGGCAATATAAAATAGTTGATCGTGAATTAATTAGTGCTTTTGATAATTCAATGAATATTGATGATGATTTGTTGCAAGAGGTTTTAGCTGCTGATAGTAATGGAAAAATGAAGAATATTGTTAATACGATTCAACAAGAACAAAATAGTGTTATACGTAATGTAAGAGATAAAACTTTAATTGTTTCGGGAATAGCAGGATCTGGAAAAACTAGTGTGGCTCTTCATCGTATTGCGTTTCTTTTGTATAAAATTAAAAATTTAACAAGTAATGATGTTTTGATATTTTCACCTAATCAAATATTTACTGAATATATAGCAAATGTTTTGCCTGAGTTAGGAGAAAATAATACTTTACAAACTACTTTTAATGATTATTTAAGTAATACTATTTCTGAATTTAAAGAAGTAGAGCCTTTTATGGATTTTATTGGGAAATATTATTCAGAAAAAGTTGAAAATATCGAATTAATAAAGTATAAACAGAGTGATGGTATTATAAATGATATAAATTTATATATTGATGATTTTATTAGGAAGTCACGTGTAGTAAGTGATTTTGTTGAAAATAAAATTAATATTATTTATAAAGATGAATTAAATGATTTATTACATAATAGATATAGTACGCTGCCTTTTTTTGAAAGAATAGATGTTATTGCAGAGAAATTAAGTGAGACTAATTATCGTGGTAGTACTAAGAAAGCAATGACTTATAAAAAAATGATTATGGAAAATAGTAGTTTTAAAAAAGATTATAAAGATATTTATATAGGTTTTTTCTCAAGTCCTTTTTGTAAGATAAGAATGAATAATGAAGAAATTAATAAATTTATTAAAGGAGATAAAATTGGATATGAAGATGCTTTATTATTTGTTTATATGAAAGGGTTATTAGAAGGATTCCCTTATGAAAGAAATATTAGACAGGTTGTAATAGATGAAGCACAAGATTATAGTTATTTACAATATTTAATTATTAATAAGATATTTAAAAATAGTAATTTTACAATACTAGGAGATGTTAATCAAACAATAAATCCATATTATAAATATAAATCTTTAGATGTTTTATCTAATATATTTAGTCAAAGTAAATGTATCAGTTTAACAAAGACATATCGTTCTAGTCCAGAAATAATCGAATTTACAAATAAGATATTAGGACTAAATCATGTTTGTGCTATTAGAAAAACAAAAAGTATTCCTTTAATTCATCGTACAGATTATTTAAAATTAGATAGTGATATTAATTATTTAAGAAATAAATATAAATCTGTTGCTGTGATAACTAGGGATAGTAAAACAGCTTTAAGAGTATATGAACGTCTTCGTTTTATATTACCTATATCTCTTTTAAATAGTCAATCTGAAGAATTTAATAAAGAATTAGTAGTTTTACCAGCTTATTTAGCTAAAGGATTAGAATTTGATAGTGTTATTGTATATAGTGATAAAAATAGTAAATATTTAAAAAAAGAAAAAAATTTATTGTATGTGGCTTGTACTAGAGCACAACATGAATTAATAGTTTATTCTTAAAAAAGTATAATTTCATACTTTTTTTTCTTTTATTTATTGACTTTTATCGCACTTATTTATAAACTATTCCTTAGACGATGTAAGTGGGGTTTTTCATTATGGCAATTACAGCATTAGAACAAAAAAGAATTTTTGAATATTTAAAAAGTCATCCTGTAGAAGCAATATACTTTGATGATTTAAAATATTTGTTAGGACATGGGAAACGTCTTGAGTATAAAAATTTTTTAGAATTTTTTGTTGATAGTACGATTAAAAGACTTAATGAAGATAAAATATATTTTAATTTAATTAATAAGTTTTTATTTACAATTAATAATATTTTAAATAGTATGCTTGAACAAAATTGTGAGATTGATGGACAGTTTATTAATAAAATTAGATTATTTAGAACATTATATGAAGAAAGTTTAGAAAGAACGAAGCAAGAACGAAGTGAAGAAGTAGAAAAAAGTCTTGATATTATAAATGAAAATCTTAAGAGTATATCTCCTATTAGTCAAGATGTTAGTCAGATATTGCCATATCTAAAAGAAATAGAAGCTTTACAATCAAGAATTAAAGATTTAGAAAAAGAATGTTTTGCTATAAAGCAAGAAAAAGAAGCGTTAAGAAAAGAAGCTGAACGAAAAGGGAAACAGTTTAAAAAAAGACAAGATAATATAAATTCTTTACATATAGAAATTAATAAAAAAGATAAAATTATTCGTGAATTAGAAGAAAAACTAAAAAGAGAAGTTCAAAGTTTATCTAAAGTTATAGAAGATTTAAAAGAACAATTAAATAAACAAGTTAATAGTAATAAGAATTTAACAGAAATTAATGAAAATTTAAACGCTGAATTGCAAAAATTAAAACTTTTATTAGAGTCATATGAATTAGATAAAGGGGAAAAATTAATAGTAATTATTCAAAAATTAAATGATACTATTCAAAAATTAAATGATGAAAATGAATCTTTAAAAGATAGAAATACAATGTTAGAAGTAGCTAATTCTAGTTTAGAAGAAGAAGTT
This sequence comes from uncultured Bacilli bacterium, assembly GCA_947628325.1. GTDB lineage: Bacteria > Bacillota_I > Bacilli_A > RF39 > UBA660 > Coprovivens. The sequence continues at coordinate 2,060 of CANQZL010000112.1, read as the reverse complement.
GTAGGACTTAGTACTATAATAAAAACTAGTGAAGAAGAAATAAAAAAACAAGCTGAAAGAAATGCTTTAAGATCACATAATGATTCAGTAATTGAACATTTAATTGTTAAAAGATTATTTACGCAACATTTAAGTATTGATGAGATAATAGAAGAATTAAAACAAGAAGGATATAAGTTAGATAATGATGAAATTAGTTATCATTTAAAAAATTTAAAAAAACATTTTAATATTGAAGCAGCCTCATTTATTGATAACGTTCCTCGTTATACAATTATTCCTCCAGAAATAGTTGTTAATCGTAAGTTTAATATTGCTTTACCAGAAAATTGTACTTCTTATGATATTTTAATCGTTTCAGATTTACATATTTCGGAATTTAATGAAGCTGCAACTGAAGAATTTAAAATGATAAATGGTTATTGTGAAGATAATAATATTCATTTTATTCTTGATGGTGGAGATTTTTTTCAAGGAAAATTCTTTCATAGTTATAAACCAGCTGCTACCTTTGAACATAATTATCGCTTAGTAGAAGAAGCTATAAGTAAAATCCCTTTTTCTAAAGGAATATATCATGCAATAATGGGTGGGAATCATGATCAAGATTTCTTAAATTTTGGTTTTAATCCAATTGAACGATTAACAAATGCTAGAGATGATTTTATTTATTTGGGATTTAATCATTGTACAATAGCATTTAATGGCTTTGATACAATGTATAGTCAGTTTATGCTTCATCATCCAACAGGAAGATTTGAAGATCCTATTGATTTACCTGATTATAGTAATGGAAAGTTTCTTAAAACTTTAGATGAATATTATAAAAGTATTGGTCATACAAGAGATGATTCATATATTGATTTAATAGCTCATTTTCATCGTAGTAGTTTAGATGCTTTAAGTTCATTATGTATATTGCCTTCATTTAGAAAAGATCGTTTTAATAATGGAGCATGGCATTTAAAAATATATTTTGATAAAATGCATAATATTAAATATATGATTTTTATTCCAGTTATTATAAATAATATGAAATTAATATCTACAACGGAAATATCTTATCAAAAATTAAAATTATCATTATAGTTTTTTAGGGAGAATATAAAATGAAGAAAAAAATTGAAAATGATTTTGAAAAATGGTTATTAGATAATGGTGTTAGTAATAAGATTATATATCATCAAAGATTTACTGATTTTGGTATTTTGAAAAATCTTTTGTATTTAGGTGGTATTAATCTTATAAATTCTGCTGATTTAATACCTAGTTATGAAATAAAAGAAAATACTTTTATTATAAATTTTGTTTATAATAAAAGTATTATTAATAGTTTTACTTTTAGTGTAAATGAAAAAGGGGAATTGTCATTAGAAGCAATTGTTGAAAGAACTATTGATGATTCACCTAATACGTATTTTGTTAGAGATAAGAAATTAACTTATGTTGATGTAAAATATATGGAAGATAATTTAATGATAAATAAAAGAGATACTTATATGAATTATGATAATAAGAGGATTTTACGAAGTAATGAAAGAAGAGTTTATGATGCAACTGGTATTGAAATTTATTATCGGATATTAGAAAAAGAAGACTTACCAGTTTCTTCTAAAGGTTCTAGTAGTGTCGTTGTTGACTATTTTGATGCAGAAACATTGTTTGAAGAAAAATATCAGGAAACTGATGTGAAAAAGATGAATGAAGATAGTTATACAGAAAATGAATATAACTTAAAAGAAGAAGTAATTAGGGTTCAGTTTGATGTTGCTTATGTTAATTGTGAATATTTTAGAACTGTGTTTGGTGAAAAGAGATTCTTTTACAATGGGATGGTTCCTTTAAAAAAAGAATGCTTAAGTGAATTACGTATTCCAGATCGTCATTGTCCAAATGAAATGAACTATTATAAAAAACCTGTAATATATCCGTTAGATGAAGAGCAGATATTAAGTATTATTCTTGATACAAGAGTTGGTGATGAACAGAGAAAGAGTTTATTACAATGGGCTAAAAATGCTAATAGAACAAGTTTTTCATATGTTCATCCTTCTATAGCC
>CANQZL010000111.1 GCA_947628325.1 uncultured Bacilli bacterium | reverse complement strand
ATTAGTTAATATTAGTAATGCTAAAGATAAAATAGGTAAAATAGTTAACGTTTTAATAACTGATGCTAAAAGCTTTAGTTTAGATGGAGAAATAAAGGAGTAATGTCCTTTATTTTTTTTCTCGTACTTTACTTTAAATCTATTAAATATTATAATAAAAATAGTAGTGATAATAAGGTATGGTGTGATATGAAACATGATTTAATATTAAGAAAAAGAAATAATATAAATATAATATTGACTTTAATAGGGATATTTTCTTTAATATTTAGTATATTTTTAGTATGTTATGATTATTATTTAGAACAGAATGCTATAAATATGAATGCTACTATTAAAGTTTTAGATTATGCAAATGGTGGATATAGTGCAACTGTTTCTTATAAAGTAGAAGGAAAAGAGTATGAAGCAGTTGTTCCTTTAACAAAAGAAGAAGAAAGTTTAACAGTTGGTGATGAAATATTAATTAAGTTTGATATGAATAATCCAAATAAGCTTGTTAAGAATGACCATTTATTAATCGTGGCAATAGGATTAGGAATATCTATAATTTTGTTAATTTTGTCTTTAGGAAAAACACTTAAACTTATGAGAAATAATATTAATGTAAAGAAATTATTTAAAAAGGGTTATATCATAGAAGCTAGTGTAAATGAAGTTATTGTTGATAATAAGGGTAAGAAAGTTAAAGGTTTGTATCCTTATAAGTTAAGAGCTCGTTATTTAAATCCTGCTGATAATAAAGAATATATTTTTGATAGTTTTGATACTTATATTGATTTAAATGAAACGATTAGAAATAATGGTAAAAATACAGTAGTTGTTGCTATTGATAAGGAAAATTTTCAAAATTATTATGTTGATATTGATTCATTATTTAAACAAATTAAATTGGTAGATCCTAGAGATTTGATGAAAAGCTCTAAGGAGGAAGTAAAAGAGGAGATTAATGAAAATAATGAGGAAGCAGACAAAAAAGTATCTGGGGAATAAAAATTTAAGAAATAAAGCTAAACCTATTAAAAAAATATATTTAGTTATTATTTTGATTGTATGTTTAATCTTAATTTTTTCTTTAGTTTTCTTTATTTTGATACCTGCTTTTAAACAGATTAAACAAAGAAAAGAAGAGGAAAGAATTAAAAATGCGACGGTTATAGTAGATTTGAAAGATGACTTAAGTATTCCTTTTTTAGAAGATGCTAAAGTTACAGATTTTATTTTAAATATAAATGGAACTGTCGTTAGTGATTATAATATAGATACATCAGAAGTTGGGGAAAAGGAAGTAACATTTGAATATATTAATGATGAAAATATTAAGATTCCTTATACTTATAAGCTTAATGTTGTGGATGATGTAGCTCCTGATATTTGGTTAGGTGAGAAGTATTCTGTATATACTGATTATGATGGTAGTTTATTAGAGGATATAGTTTGTGCTGATAATTATGATGATAATCCTCAATGTGAAATTATAGGAGAATATGATACTTCTAAAGTTGGAAATTATAATTTAACTTTTAAAGCAATTGATGCTAGTAATAATGTAACTACAAAGAATTTTACGTTAAATGTAAGTGAAAGACCAAATGATAAAAGTAATAATAATTCAACCCCATCTTATACTTATTTTCAAGATGTTATTAAAAAATATAAAAGGGAGAATACTAAAATTGGTATAGATGTTTCTACTTGGCAAGGAAATATTGACTTTGATAAACTTAAAGCTGCTAATGTTGAGTTTGCTTTTATAAGAGTTGGAAGTACACGTGGAGTTGATGGAGATTATTTTCTTGATAATAAATTTATTCAAAATATAGAGGGATTTAATAGAGTTGGTATTCCAGTTGGGGTATATTTTTATTCTTATGCTAAAGATAAAGAATCTGCTATTGAAAATGCCAATTGGGTTTTGAAGCAAATAAAAGATTATAAAGTTGATTTACCTATAGCATTTGATTGGGAGAATTGGTCATTTTATAATTATTTTAATCAGAGTTTTTATAGTATGACTAAGAATGCTAAAGCTTTTCTAGATACTGTTGCTGAATCAGGTTATCAGGGAACTTTATATAGTAGTAAAAATTATTTAGAAAAGGTTTGGTATGATTTAGATTATCCTGTATGGTTAGCTCATTATACTAATGATTTGAAAGAGTCATCTTATGAGGGAGAGTATTCTTATTGGCAATTATGTAGTAATGGTAAAGTAGATGGAATTAATGGTAATGTAGATATAAATATAATGTATACTTAAAAAGATATATAAAAAGAGAAAAGTAAGTGATGAATCATGTTTCTTGATTCATATCAAACTTTTCTCTTTTTTAGTTGTTATTATCATTAATTATGTTGTTAATAACTTGTTCAAATTCTTCTTTTATTTCATTAAGCCTTTCTTCCGTATTAGCTTCAAATCTAACAGTGATATTAGGACCAGTATTACTTGCTCTAACTAAAGCCCATCCATCATCAAATTTAACTTTAATTCCATCTATATCTAAGAAATTGTATTCATGAACTTTAGCATAATCGATGACTTTTTTAACTACATCAAATTTAATGTTATCAGCAACAGGAATCTTTATTTCAGGGGTATTATAATAAGTGTTTATTCCATCAAATAATTCGGAAAAAGATTTATTAGTATTGCTTAGTATTTCAAGCATTCTAAGACCATTATACATACCTGAGTCTATACCTGGCCATTTATCTGTAAAATATAAATGTCCAGAATATTCGCCACCAAATGGATATTTATTTTTATTTACTTCGGCTCTTGTGTATGAATTTCCTGTACGACAACAAATTGGAGTTCCTCCTAATTTGATTATTTCATCTTCTAAAGCTTTACCACATTTAACGTCAAATAAATATTTTTTATTACTCACTTTATCGTTAATATTTCTAATATAGGCAATCATTGCTTTGTCAATGTGAACATATTGACCTTTTTCATCTATAAATCCAACACGGTCTCCATCTCCATCAAAAGCTATTCCTATATCAGCTTTAATTTCTAAAACTTTATTCTTAAGCATTTTAGTATTTTCTATTACTGATGGATCAGGATGATGATTAGGGAAAGTTGCATCTGATTTATCACAAATCATCGTAATATCTAAATTTGGGAACATACTATATATTTCTTTGGCATATAATGAAGTTGTTCCATTACCACAATCAACTACAACTTTTATTTTTCTCTCTCCCATATCTATGTTTTCTTCAATAAAACTTTTGTAGTATAAAAAGGGATCAAATTCAGTTTTTTCGCCTTGACCTGTAAGAAATTTACCAGCTAATGTGTAATCTCTAAAATCATAAACTTGTTCTCCTCTTGCATTACCTAAATGATCGAAACTAAATTTAAAACCATTATCATCTTTTGGATTATGACTTGCTGTTACCATTACACCAATAATAACGTTTGTTTTTAGACAAGCATAATAATACATTGGGGTTGTAACTAAGCCAAAATCAATAACATTACATCCTGAATCTAGTATTCCTTTAATTAATTCGTTAGCTAAGGCAGGACTTGAAAGACGATTGTCTCTACCAACTCCACATATTTTTCTTTTTAAATTTTCTTGTATATAAGAACCATAACTTCGACCAATAGTGTAGGCAGCTTCTTCATTTATTTGTGTAGGATAAACGCCTCTAATATCATATTCACGAAATATACTTCTATCCAATTTATTCATCTCCATATCTTAATAAATTATAACACATAATGTAAATAAAAACGAAAAGATTTAATAATCTTTTTACTTTTTTATAAAAATGTTTTATTTTGTCTTTACTTTTTATTATTAAATTAGATATAATCTATATAGTATGATAGAGTAAGGTGACAGAGTATGAAAAATCAGAAAAAAATAATATTTGTTTTTGCTATTTTATTTGTCTTTATTGCGAAAGTTAATGCTGTAGAAGATAAATTTGTATTGGATTTGGATTTAACTAAGTCAACAGTAACATTTAATAAAGAATATTTAGGTAATAGTAATGTTGTTTATAAGGATGGCTTTGTTAGTTTTACTTCTAATTATCAAAATGAAGCTGTTGCAGCAACTACTGAAGTTTTTTATTATAGTAAAACGGGAGAGTTGATTAAGTCATTAGTTTTAGATGATAGAATGATTATAGAAGCTGTTGCTGATGCTAGATATGTATATGCTTTAGCTTATCAACAATCTTCACAAAGTTTAAGCGTTATTAAATTAGATGATAATTTAAATATAGTTGCTTCAGCAGTAGTACCTGAAGGTTTTGTTCAAGATGATAAGTTAATTAATGTTATTTCTAGTAATTATGGGATATCTCTTATGTCAATTGTAGATGATCAGGTTAATATATTAGGAAAAAATATTTTACAATATGATTTAAATTTAGGTAATGTAAAAGTTTTGGAAGCTACTGAAAATTATGTAAAAAAATATTTTTTAGAGCTTTATCAATTATTAACTAGAAGTAGTGTTGAAAAACGTAAATATGTTAGTCTTGCTTTAAATGAAAAATATATGGTATATAGTGGAGTTAATAATTGTAAGAATTCATGGGCAGAGTATTTTTATAATTTTCCATGGTTAAAAATGAATGATTCAGAAGTATGTAATGATAGTTTTTATCTTGTATTAAGTGATCGTGAAAATAAAATAATATGGGATAAAGAAATAACTGATTATGATTCTATATATGATATAAATATTATTGATGATTATATAGTAGCTATTGGTTTAAAAGGTAGTCTTACATCAATTGTTGTTTATGATTTAGAGGGGAATTTAGTTCAAGAAATTTCTCAAAATAGTGTCTATAATAAAATTATTCCATTTTCTAAAAAGATTATCGTTAATCAGAATATTGAAAACAAGAATAATTGTCGTTTGGTAGATAGTTTTAATGGTGAAGGATTAAAAAATGTTAATTTTATAAATGGTGAAGTTAGCCAAGAAAATACTTGCGCGGTTGAAAGTCATGCTAGTATATATTCATTATCTTATACAATAAATAAGATTATTGAAGGAAATGGGACAATTGAAGTAGTTGAGAGTATTAAGGCTGGAGAAAAAGTAACATTTAAAGCTAATCCTGATAGAGGGTATGAAATTGCGGCAATAAGAGTTACTGATAAAAATGGTAAAACAATTGAACAAAAAGATGGTACATTTGTTATGCCAGAGAGTGATGTAACAATTGAGGTTATATTTAAAGAGATTGTTTCAAACCCAAATACAACTGATTATGGAATTTTCTTCTTAGTTGGTGTAGCTATTATATTTGGTGTAATGATGTATATTACCTCTAAAAAATTGTATTTTTTAAGATAATGCTTTTATAGCATTATTGGCTCTAGATAATCTAGTGGGGAGATAAAAAATCCTTTATAGAAAATCTAGTGGGGAGTTTTAATAAGAAATCTAC